>JAIPJS010000001.1:300000-567072 GCA_021734025.1 Candidatus Neomarinimicrobiota bacterium | reverse complement strand
TGAAGTGCCGGCGTGTGCTTGATATCTTCATTGGACAACCTCCTCACAAGAAATATCGCTCTTTTTGGGGTGTCCACCAAAACATAGCAACTCCACCCCTTTCCCTTGCAAAGGGAAAGGGGACAGGGGATAGAGTTGTGTCTCTTCTCCGTCATCCCCTCGTTCCAACACCGCCCGACGTTTCCGTCCTTTCATACCCCTGAGACCACACCGGCTGGCAAATTCCTGGAGAATCAATTCAATTTCCTGAGTAAAGTTAATAGCCATATTCCAGATTAATAGCGAGGATATTTCAAACGTTATAAAGTTCCAATAAATGTAACAACCGACCTGGGGGGAATTCCAACGATTTCTCCGGAGGAAATAGCGGCTCCCCGTTCTAAATCCGATTCGGCTGAGGTAACATATGGCGTTAGATGTATACTTGCGTTGTAGCCTGCAAAGTTCAATTGCACTTCTCTCGGTTCTTCACTGTTATTCACAATGACGACAATTGCTTCTCCTCCCCCTTCATTTAGATACGCAGACGCCAAAATTCCGCTGCGCATATATTCTTCAGGCTGTGCGTTGTCTGATCGCTCGACTCCGATACGAACGGCGCCGGGACGTATAAACCGGCTGTAGTTTCCGAGCGTCCACAGGAGTTTGGATTCGTACACTTTTCCATCACTGGTATCCTTATCAATGTATACAAGTCCATCTTTGTACTCGTATGGACTCACCGCGAGCCACCACTGCCAGGATGCGGCGTTGGCGATTGTCAGATCTGCGTGAATTACTCTGGCAATGTACAGCGCCGGGTCCATCCCTAAATCCCGGCCGTTCCCCCGGATTTCCTCGTTGTCTGCCAGGATACAGTACTCGGACATCCAGTATTCCAGGTCAGGATCAATCGCGGCTAAACTTTTCCTTACTTCTCTCCGGTGATGGATCAGCGAATCCGTCGGCCAGGTGGTAAAATAGCTGTGGGCGGCAACTTTTTTTGCCAGCGAAGGCAAATTCTTTACCCTGGAATTTTTTCCAAAGAAGTATTGAGCCTGGCTGTTTCGGCCATCCAGGTCACCGTTGTAGATAAAATCCAGTCTGGCGGTCTCAGGGATTTCTATTTTGACGTCCTGTCCGGATTCCACAATGGCGCTGTCCAGCACCTGCTGCATCTTTGCGAATTCAGGGTTCTGCCAGGGACATCCCTCCTGACCGTTCTCCAGCGACCAATTCCACTGCGGCTCGTTCACCGGGCTGAGATAGTCAAACGGAATTCCACTCTGAGCAAAGTGTTCGTTGAGTGTCACCAGATATTCGGCGAAGTCATCATACTTCTCTTTTGGGAGGTTTGATCCGCCGGAGCCATCGCCATAGGCCATGCCGTTTTTGGTCAGAGCAATCGGCGGACTATTCACAAAGCCGATAAATTGCTCTGCGCCGCGCTCTTTCGCGGCATGCATGAACCACTGTTGTCCGGCCTGCTTTGTCCAATCGTAAGTCCCATTATCGAGGAGAAAACTCTCTGCTCTCCGCCACGGATCACGAATGCCGCTATCCTCTCCCTGCCGGGCGCTGCCGGCTCCGATATTGAACCGCCAGACGGAGAGACCGATGCCCTGCGGATTCCCGTCGTCATCAAATTTTGTACTGAACAAAAGATCAGCGATACGTTCTCTTTTTTCCAGCGGCCAGTGTTTACCGACGAACTGGATACTCCAGGCATCGGAGGCGCCAAATCCATGGATGGTTTGGTAGGTAATTTCCGGCTGGATTGTCAGTATCAGCGGGAATTATCATTTTCAGAAAGTATTGGAGTAGTAATAAAGAATATTGATAAAAGTAAAAGTCCAGATTTCAGGTTTTTCATGAGCTAAATCCCGTAAACCTCTCTGGCTGTTTTGCAAAGTATTCGTCTTTGCTTGGTTTCGGATAGCGTTGAAATAAAATTATGTACGATCTGCAACCACTCCTCATATTCTGCGGCTACAAGACAGACCGGCCAGTCCGATCCAAACAGTAATCTATCAGCACCAAAGGATTTAAGTATTACATTAAAATACTGCTGTAACTGTTCTTTTTTCCAGGAAGTAAAGTCTGACTCTGTAACCATACCCGAAAGTTTGCAGCAAACATTTTCTCTCTCCGCCAATTCGGTAATATGAGTTCGCCAGGGTTCCAGTACATTATCTTTAATCCTCGGTTTTCCAACGTGGTCGAGAACGAAAATTTGTTCCGGATGCCTGTCTACAAATGCGATAGTCTGCGGTAAGTGCTTTTCGAAGACCAGGATATCGTACACTAAATCATAATTTTTGAGAAGACCTACCCCCTGGTTAAAATCGCCCCGGAGAATATACTGATCGTCCGGCTCGTCGTGAATCACGTGGCGCACGCCCTTGACACAATCGACCGCACCGTATTTCTCCAGATATTGCTCTACATTTTCCTCAGCGAGCGGCACCCAGCCGACGACGCCTTTGATAAATTTGTGCTGATCTGCAAGATCGATAAGCCAGTCGGTCTCCTCCGTTGTCTGCCTGGCCTGCACGGCGATAGTACCATCGATACGGTTTTTTTGGAGGATCGGCGTCAGATCACCGGGCAGGAAATCCTGACGGATACGAGTCATCTCGTTGGAAATCCAGTCGAATTCCTCAGGTGAATAGTGCCAGAAATGTTGGTGGGAGTCTAATATCATAATTGATATCCCGCATAATTTATGGTACTCCTGATGGTTAATAACAGGTCTGCATGGCGACGGCCGCATTTTGAAAATTGGTTCCCTACCGGCCTCAAGGCGTGATGAGGTGTCCTGGAGTCGTCTTAGGTAGAGACACTCCATGGCATGTTTCTACACCAATCTTTCACATAAATGCAACTATATGACTGACGAGCGTGTCTGTCTGTAGAGACGTTTCCCCGACATTTCGGGGCAGGCATGAAACGTCTCTGCAATTCATTAATAATACCAGTTAAGCCTCAAACATACTGATAATCCCGATCAATCAGCCCTTCATCCTTCATTGCCTCCCAAAATTCCGCTGGCAGTTCAATTTGAATCGCCCTGATATTTGCCCGTATTCGTTCCGGCTTCGACGTGTTGAGTGATATGCTGCTCACCTGTGAGGGTGACATACCAAATTGAATACATGCCACCGCCGGGCTCACGTTGAATTTACTACAAATAGCAAAGAATTTTTCTCGCCAATGAAATTTAGACCGATGTTCGATATGATCGGTGTAAATTTTTTTATAATCGAAAAAATTGCTTCCGACCAAAAATCCCGAATGGAAAACGGCAGAATTTATAATGTAAACGTCATCAGCAGCCAGCTCCTCCATGAATGCCAACAACTCTTTTGGGTGGCTCCAGACGGTAAAACTGTTGGCGAACATTACCCAGTCTAAATCGACATTAGTATGCAGTTCCCGGATAACCTTCCAATCCTTTGAACCCACTCCGACCGCAGAGGTCTCTCCGGCATCCTTCAATTCCTCCAATGCCTGATAGGCGCCGAGGATGTCATCTAATAATTTCGCCCGTTCGGATTTATTGGTGGCCTGCGCCAAATATACATCCGGGTCGTGTACCGAAACCAGCTCAGGTGAGTATTCCTCGCCGAGCAGTTCGGCACCCTGCTCCCAGGCCCGCAGGATTCCGTCATAGCTGATATCCTGCCTGGCGTCGTGCTTCAAGTCTTTCCACACTCCGGGCTCAAAGGTCGGCTCGTCACCCTGAAGCGGCGTTCTGAGCCACCCCAGCTTGTTGCTTATGAGGACATCATCACTGGTAACTTCCAGTTCCCGGAGTAATTTCCCGATGGTCTCCAGCGCCAGCCCTGCCCCATATTTCCCTGCGGTATCGAGTACAACCGGTGGTTCAACGGATTCTACCGTCTCCGAAACTATCGCCCGTTTTATTTCCCATGAAAGGGCTTCGTACAGGTTTCCGAGACTGCTGGTGCCGAAAATAATGGGTGGTATTTCCAGGCCAGCCTTTTTCAGGTAGAATTTTTGTGATAACGCAGGCATCCGTCATTCCAGTCAAAGGATATTCAAAATGTCGATGTTATGGATTTTTGTTGAATTTTTTTAAAAATGTAGGGATTACAGCCGGCAAAGAGAAAACCTAATTTTGGGAAACCTCTGCAATTTATGGTGAGAAACGGTTTGGACCATTACCCAAGCCCATATTTTGTGACTATGTTTTGCTCTTGTTTTTCGAAATATCCTTATCCGCAAACTCCTCAGTGTACTCCGGATAATGCTTTTCAATACACTCCGGGCAGATACCGTGGCTGAACATGGCTTCGCTGTGATCGGTGACGTACGATTCCACCTGTTGCCAATAGCCGTCGTCATCCCGTATTTTTTTACAGGAACTGCAAATTGGGAGAATTCCACGTAATGTTTTCAGCTCATTATACGCTTTTTCCAGTTTATCAGCGCGTTCCTGAGCGAGATCATACAATCTGGCATTTTCAATAACCAATGGATCAAGATCATTACTGAGAGTGGACTCCTTATCCACAATCTCGTATTGCGATTCGGCGGATTTGTTTTCCATATCAAACGATTTTCTATGCAACTTCATGGTTTTGTTATGTTTGTCTGCAATATGGTACAGGCATAAATTCAACGGACACGCCAGAAACGGATTATCCGTCACTTCATGGAGTTCGGCGTACGCTTCGATTCCGTACAGATTTTCCCAGATGAAATTCTGACCTTTCTCCGCCGGTTCGGTGGTTAGCTCGCCGGCGAAGCCGTTTTCAACGAACTTTTCCGTGAGATCGGCCAGGTCGCTGATCTCGCCCTTTTCCTCAAAATCGAAGCCGTGCTGGTTTAAATAGGCCAATATTTCTTTGCCAACATCTTCCAGAATTTTGCCTTGCGCAAAGATGTTGTACTTTGCCATGACTTTCCCGAAAGCCACCAATAATGCCTCGTACAGGACCATTTTGAAATTTTCCATGATTTTCTCCCCGGTTACTCAAAAAATTTACAGAGACCATGATATTAATATCGGCAATACCGCAGAAAAATTGAGTCGCTAAACCTGGAACACGATCAACTCATTATCAACTGCCATGGTAGAAAAGCGGGACGAAATTTTCGTCCCGCCTGTTTATTAGAAATCAATAAGAGAGTAACCAGTAGTCCAATTGCTACTTTATGAATACCACTTTCCGGCTTTGGGTAAATTTATTGGCATGCATATGGATGATGTACACACCGGTGGCGATCTGGGAACCGTAATTATCGGTACCATCCCAGGTAATATCGTAATAGCCTGGTATCTGCGGAGTGTCCACCAGTGTTTGGATTCGTCGACCGGACAAATCGTACACAGAGATGGTTACTCTGCTGTTTTCAGGGATCTGGTACGGAATGATCGTGGTTGGATTAAACGGGTTCGGATAATTGGAGTCGAGTGCGAAAGTCTTCGGTATACCTCCCCGGGAATCTATCCCAGTGGTCTGGAGGTCCAATACCTGGGAAACCGGTGACATATTTCCGTTATAATCCACAGCCGCCAGACGATAGTAATAGTGAATTCCCGGCTGCACCTCGGTATCGATGTAGACCGTATCGATTAATTCTGCCAGGTAATCGGTGGTCTGTGGGTCAAATTCCGGGTCCTGGGACTTCCAGAGAATGTAATACCCGAGATCAGGTGTATTGCTGGGATCCCAGGAGATCTTCAGTTCATCGGATGCCAGCCATTCCCCGGCAAGGCCATCCGGAATCCCAGGAGCCAGGTTATCTATGGAATAGCCCTGCACCACCGGACTGATAAATCGTCCACCGGGCAATGCCGAGATTATCCGGAAATCGTGGAGTCCGTCACCATGCACGGAAGAGTCTGAATAGGTATGGACCAGGATCTGGTAACTGTCCTGCCCGTATGCTGCAGTGGAATTTGCTGCAGTCCAGCGTTCTCCGTCCAGGATTTCAACGGTGTAAATACCCACCGAATCCTCTTCAGTTACTGCAGGCGGCCGGAGCGTGTCATAAAAGCTCCTGCTGAAGGTCACCGTAACCCAGCCACCCTGGTCTTCAGGCACATCGAGAACAGTGGAAACAATGGCGGATGCATTCAGACCGGTACTGATATAGTTTTCCTTCGTAATCGAATAATCGCCGGTGCTGTCAGTGGCCGTGAGCGTAACGGTAAAATCCCCAGGTATCGTATACACATGCACCGGATGTTGTTCATCCGAAACGCCTCCATCTCCGAAATCCCAATGGATCCCGGTAACGGGAGCCATGCCGGGAACGGTGAGATCCGTAAAATGGACTTCAAGCGGGATGGGCCCTTCTGTCATATCGGCGATAAATTCCGGAGTCATTGTAGTCCGGGATCGCCACAGATTCTGATAGTGACCAAAAGCCCAGGCAGTGCCGTCAAGGGCAATATCAACACCGTAGAAAACCAAATCATTGGAGATATTATCAGGCGCGTATTGCTCCCAGGATGCACCGTAATCCCGGGTTCTGTACAGAGCCTTATCGCCATACCATCCTGTGGCAAATCCCACACCGCTTTTTGCGTCAAGCCGAATATTGACAAGCTGATACGGCGTCTTATCGAATGTGGCATTATACCAGGTAATACCTCCGTTATCCGTCCTGCGAATGCGTGTGACGGTGGAATCACCCTGTGGTTCCCCATGTGCGATAATGATACTGTTTTCGCCCAGCATTTGGATTGTCCGGTCACTGAAACTCACAGTAGTGTTGTTTAGTACAGGCAGATTTCCCTGGACGGAAGTCCAGGTCTGACCGCCGTTTCTTGTGATAAAAGGCTCCATAGTCCAGGGTGCCACATTCAGGCGTGCCATCACTACACCGGTATTCTGGTTCAGCCAGTGACCGCTGTACACGTGCGGTCGGCTTGTCGATGTGGGTGTAATATTACTTAGGGAGTATGTCCCCGTGTTTGGGTCCCGGATTATCTTTTTGAACCAACGGGTGCTGGTTACGCCCAATCTTGCCGCACCGCTCACATACAGGGTAGTTTCGTTAACCTGTTGAAGATGTGCGACCATATCATCATTGACGTCAAAACGCTGGGACCAGGTCTGTCCTCCGTCCGTCGTGCACCAAACATACCCGAATACGATGTCGTAATTGTAATTATTGGAACCGTCATCCAGAGAAAATGCCACAGCGCCGATGCTTTCATTGATAAAACTCACCCGGGGCGATGCACCCAAACCGGAAAAGTCCGTCCCCTGCTCCGGGGAGATGTCATTCCAGGTTGTACCGCCGTCTGTGGTTTTATAGAGTTGGTTTTTATCCGTGACGATATAGACTATATCTTTGGAGATAAATGCCCCGTCCCGGTAGTGGTCACCCTCGGTTCCGGGGAGTGAAGTCAACTGCTCAAACGGTGAATCGACAGGATTCTGTTTAATCGGTTCAAGAACTGTGATATACGCATTGTTTTCCACTGTACGGATTTCCGTCCCATTAGACACTTCCAGAGAAACGGAGTAGGTTCCGGGCTCTGGGTAGGTGTGCGACGGGTGTTGGCTGGTCGACATGGATTCGTCACCGAAATTCCAGTTCCAGCTGATAGGATTCCCCGTACTCTGGTCCGTGAAATTTACAACCAGAGGCGCTCGCCCGACAGTCACGTCGGCATGGATTGTAGCGTACCAGTCTGCCGGTTCCTGATGAAAATAAAAAGCCCCCATATCCGGTCGGGTACCGTCCGGATCCGGCGGATAATCCGGATGACCGGAATCAATAGCTGGTGATCCTGAGGTGAGATGGTACGTGCTCCCGTCAAGGAGAGGGTCGCTTTCAATTTCACCAACATCCGGATTAACACCCGTGTATTGGGTTGTATTGTCCCACAGCAGGTTATAGCCGTGCTCCACTATCCCTTCATCCGGGATCGCATCCGATAATCCGGTCAGGTTGTACGCAATTATGTTGTTATATACGTGTGCATTGGTGAATCCGGTTTGGATTCCGAAGTCCCCGTTATGGACGATGGTATTATTAATGATCCATGGACTTCCCTCTTCAAACGACTGGATGCCGTCGAGTTCAGAATTTTTTATCAGGTTGTAACGGATAAGGGGTGACGTGGGACTTTGTCCTTCTACGGCGGACCAATCCCGGGATGTCATAATACCGTAGGTACTGCTGTCGATAATACAATGTTCGATGACCGGCGACGCATTCATCACGAAAAAGCCGTCATAAAAATTGAGAAGAGTGAAGCCTGAAACCACGGCATTTTGTCCGACCTGGTTTATGAGAAAGCCTTCGCCCGAATGCTTGCTGGCAGCCCTGATAATGCAATTTTCGGGGCCGTTTTCCGAAAGGATGACCAACGCTTTGCCGATCAATTCCTGTCCCTGAACGGGACTCACATACACCCCATCCTTCACTAAAATGGTATCCCCTTCCATTGCCATATCGATACCCTTCTGAATGCCTGCCCAGGGATTTGCTTCCGTGCCTTCTCCGGTCTCATCAGATCCCGTTGTAGCCACATGCCAGGTGTTGTGGGACGCGGCGGCAGAAACAGTCACCGCACCGGAAACTGTTAGCGTGTCTGAGGTGAAATCATTGGAAACAATCAGCGTGAGCGTATAATTGCCAGGCGTTTCGTAGATGTAAGCAGGATTGGTTTGGGTACTGCTTCCCCCATCGCCAAAATCCCAGAGATGATTACTGATTGTCCCGGTGGAGAGGTCCGTGAATTGCACGAAAAATGGAACGACGCCGGAATCGGGGGTAAAACTGAAATTCGCCTGAATCTCTGGCGGAAAAACTGTGACCATTTCATCAACGGTTCGTGTATCGGCAAGCTCTCCGTCGGAAACCGTGAGCGAAACCGAAAAACTACCCGGTGATTCATACGTGTGAGCCGGGGCTTGCAGCGTACTTCCTCCTCCGTCACCGAAATCCCAGTGCCACGACGTAATGGTTGTATTCTCGGCAATGGACATATCCGAGAACCGGACAGAAAGCGGTGCCGGTCCGTGAGGCGCCGTGAGGACTGTAAAATCGGCGACAATTGCAGGGACAGCACCAATAAATTCATGGATGCCCAAATCCGGCGCTGCACCATTCCAGCTGCCTGCAGGCATATCCACCATAAGGTCCTCCCCCATGGAATAAAGGGCTGCGCCCTGGTCAATACCAGGCGAACCGGCCGACAAAAGATAGTTTTCATCCAGGGAGGGATTATCGCCGGTGATATCTGCACCCAAAATATTATCATACCAGGTAAAGACACCATTATACATGGCTTTTTGAGCAGATGGTCCTCCCCGGATATTGGAATAGCCAACATGGACATTTGCCAGAGACCAGCTGCCTATTTCCGGAAGGCCGTTTGCATTATTACCCCACAAAATGCTATTGATGATTTTTACCACAGATGATGAGAAGGCAAATATGCCACCGGCATAAACGTTTGCTTCATTATTGACAATTGTACAATTAATAATTTTGGTAGAGTTGGACGCAAAAAAATACAGACCTCCCCCTGCGGATGTCGACCCGGTTTGTGTCTTGTTCTCCGCAATCAAAGTTCGCTCAATGATGGCACTGGTATAATTCGTATTAATTCCCGCCCCTGAATATGAGGTATTTCCAACGATGTTCACCTCGCGAATAGATAGTTCGGAACTGCTCGCCAGAATTCCACCATATCCATTATGCCTGATGTCAGAGTCTGACACTTCCAGGCTGGCATCTTTGATGCTAATCCCGGTTTTCCCGTTGTTTGAAAATTGTGAATTTGTGATAATTACGGTGCTTGCTTCCGCATATAGTCCGGTCCCATCGTTTCCGTATATCCGTACATGGTCAAGCAGCGCGGCAGAAGCCCTAACCCGCACGGCTACCCGATTGAGATCTGTAGCCCCATTCCCGGTAATCCGAAGGTTTTCCAGTGAAATATCAGCTCCGGTGGCTGCAAAGATAATCTCCGAAAGATCCAATCCGTTTGCATCCACGGTGAACCCGACGAGGCGTGATCGCTGGCTCATTGATCCTAAATATTTAAACACCGCTCCGGTAGCAGGCTTGATAACAGTTGATGCGATATACGACGTATCACCGGTGGTCAGGAACAAGGAACCAATAACCAGATCCTTATCCTGGATTGTCGTGGTTTCGGTATACATCCCCGGAAACACCAGGATTGTGTCCCCGGTAGCCGCTGTAGTTACAGCATCACCGATTGTTGCATGACCGTCCGGAACTTCAAGGACGGCAGCATTCAACAAAGTACCAAATAGTAATATGGATAGTACAAACACCGAAAAAAATGCCTTCATGGCTCTTTCCCTTTCGCCCGCCAGGTTTCATATTTCCATTCACCAGAACCATGAAGATATGAAGCCGAAGTTTTAAGTTATTATCAGTAAAATAGACCCCAAAATTTTTACAATAATACCTTTATAGGAAAACAAATCTGTGATGATAGTCACTTTCCGGTGAAAATGGACTACTTTTAATTACCCATAGGTGATTCCACGAAAAAATAATAATGGATGAATACTTAATACCTTAACTAAAGCTAACTGTATACAGTGTAACTCGGGATATAAAGTAAAGATTCCGATTTTGTACGATGATCATTGGAGGGTGTTGTATCATCCGCCTGGCGATCAATTGCTCAGCGGGAAGTAATTTTTCCTGCATACTGAATCCCGGCCAGGAGATGCAGCATGAACTTTTCTTCCTGATAGTTTTCCACGGTGTGTCCACCGGCGGTATACCACATTCTGCCCTGCTTCACGTCCCGGCACCAAGTAAATGGATGCGCATTTTCATGGGTACCTCCCTCATAGGTACTCTCATCCAAAACGCACAGAATCTCAAACTTATCCGGCAGTTCCGGGGCAAAATTGTACCATTCGTCGGTGCGCTCCCATCGGGACGGCAACATTGCGGTTGTGGGATGATCAGGCGCCACGACATCTATGGTAGCCTGCTGTATCTCAGGATGGTCTTTGAAATAGGTTCCGATGAATTCGCCGTACCATTCCCACTCGTATTCGGTGTCCGTAGCGGCATGGATGCCGACAAAGCCACCGCCTGACTCGACGAATTCCCGCATGACTTCCTGCTGAAATTCGTTCAAAATGTCACCTGTCGTATTCAGGAACACCAGTATATCGAACTTTTCCTGGAATTCCCGGTTAAACAGGCTGTCGTTATCGGATACAACGACATGAAATCCGTTAGTTTCCAGCAGAGTTTTCATTGCCTTAGAGCCCTTGGGAATCGACTCGTGTTCGAAACCTGCGGTTTTCGTGAAAATCAGGACGGAATCCATATCAGATGCCTGGCTCATTGATGTAAATCCTATACAGATGATACATGATAATGCCACCAAATATTTCATGCTTGACCTTAATTTAATCTCATCATTCTTTGAGAGATACCATCGATAGAATGCTATCCTCATTTTGATTTTATCTTATGGTAAAGTCGAAGTATAGTCATATAAAATAAGCGTACAATTCCGAACAAAACATACATAATACATGCGATGACGAATGTGACATCCAATGCGGTAATCAACTCGATCCAGTTGGTCTGATAATACGCGATTGATCCCGCATTCAACACGACAGCGATCAGGAAACACCCGATCAATATTAGGAATTCTCTCCGGATAACTGCGCCTGGAATACGTATATCTTTCATTGGATATCGCCAAATGTCCACGTGTGCGTCGAACGTTTTCCTATGGAATTATTAGCCAGGATAGAAGTTAGACTTGCCGAGAGAGCCTGATTCAGCAGCTCCTGATTATGTTCACCCATTCGTATGGACTGGATAAATGCTTCGAGCTCCAGTTGTGTCGCGGACGGTATGCTCACGTCCGGCACAATATATTCGGGGTCCGATTTATCCTGACCGCCGGCGACCCAACTGGCTCCGCCTATTGGAACGGTACGGAAAATTGTTTCTTCAATGTCTTCCAGCAACTGAACTATTCCCGGGCTCTTAGGCGGCGTCTCCGAATAATACTTTCCGGCCTCGAGTTCAATAGCGCCTTTCGGTCCGAGGAACTGTTCTATCACACCATTGTGTGAATTACTCAGCAGAGAAGAATACTCAAGAAATACCCCGTCAGGATAGCTGAATATCAGGTGGATATTATCGTAGATGTCTCTGCCGTCGTCCCAGTGATTAATGCTCCCGGTTCCATTCACTTCGGTGGGATACGTGTCCAGCATCCAGTTGACAATCTGGAGCTGATGGGCTCCCAGTTCGGCCATCAGTCCCCCGGAGAATTCGTCGTACAGACGCCAGTTCAGCTGTACCTCCAGTTTCGGGGCTCTCACCGGTCGTCGCCAGTTGTCATTACGGTGCCAGTTGGCTCTGACTGCTGTCACCGGACCGATTTCCCCGGCTGTTATCAATTCTTTTGCTTTGAGGTAGCGAATATCGAATAGCCGCTGGAATCCAATCTGCAGTATCCTGTCGGTTTCTTGTTGCTTCTCAGCCATCCGAAAACAGTCCTGCGGACTGAGCGCCATGACCTTTTCACAAAACACGTGGTTCCCGGCGTCAAGACTATCGATGGTAATTTGTGGATGCAGGTGTGGCGGAGTCGCAATCACGACCCCATCTATATCGTCCCGGTTGAGGAGTTCTTGGTAGGCCTCTGTCGAGTAGACCGAGGATTCCATCAATTGTAGTCCGTCATTCAGGTGCGGCAGATAATTATCGCAGAGAGCGACAATTTCTACTCCGGGAATGGTCTGGAGGTGTAGCAACAGTTTTGTCCCCCGTGAGCCGGTTCCGATAATGCCGATGCGCACCGTATCCGATGAAACGTTGTCTTTCACCTGCTCGTAATTGGCGAAGGTCGCCATCCAGGGTGCGGCAGTGGCCAGGATCGCCAGCGACCTGATAAATTCCCGTCTGGAGATTTCATTACCCACGCAGTTGCTCCCGGGATGTTTCCGCGATACTATTGTTTGAATGGCTGGTAAATATTTTAACGATCGTGCTATAGGGGAATCTATGAATCACCGAATCCCGCTCATCCTTGGAAAGTACAACCATTGCGGTAGAAAGCGCTTCTGCTTCGAGCCCAGTCGACGAAGTCACCGAGACCTGCCGCCTTTCCGACATCGGTTCCCCGCTCCGGGGATCCAGAATGTGCGGCTGGTGCATATCGGTTTGCCTATCCGATCGAATAGAAGCTGAGGTCGATAGAAACATTTCATCCAGAGATATTGCTACACTACTCTCTCCCGGAGTAAATTCAGGCGGAGGTATCTCGATTGTCCAGGGAGATCCGGCAGGGTGCTCTCCCCTGGTATAAATAGTACTTTCACCAAAATTGATGAAGGCGTTTTTTACTCCGGAACGATTTAAAATCGCCCTGATCCTGTCCAGAGCATAGCCCTTTCCGACTGCACCAAAGTCGAGTTTGACCCCTGAGCGGATAAACTTTATTGAATGGTCATTTTTGTACAACCGGATGACTTCGCTCCCGATGTGGTTCAACTTTTCGACCACTTCATCTTTGGAAAGAGAATTCCAATCCCCGGAAGAATTTTGCTTGTTTCTCCGGAGATCTTCCACCGGAGTCGTAGTGATATCGAACGCACCGTTTGTCCTACGTGTTAACTCGAGACACTTTGTCACCAGGGACCAAATTTCCTTATTGACAGGGACAGATTTCTCACTGGCATGGGTGTTCAGATGGCGAATAAAACTTGTGCTGGTAAAGATTGTCAGGCTGTTTTCGATCCTGTTTACTTCCTGTTTTATACTCGAAAACACGGATTGGAACTGCCGCTCGGATATACCCGGGAGCACAATCTCAAGCCGGGTGCCCATGGCGTACAAGGCGTTATAATGAGCGGTCATACTCTATTCCTCTGCGAATCTATTACTCTCAGACTTGTTGATTTCATCGGCTATTCGGGGAAACTATTCGATAAAAATCAAAATACTCCGGTGCTTGGACATCTCCACTCTCGGCCTGGGTGATGGTATACTGCTTTGGAGTGTAAATATTTTTGTCGGCCTTTTGCTTATCTGGGGCATTCGGGCCGTACCGATAGTTCCATACCAATTCGTAGCCGAAATCTACTCTGGTTGGCATGCTAAACATATCGGAAACAACTATCCAGTCAATGTTCTGATAATCGTCGAACATTGTCGGCGGCAACTTACTTTTGTACGGCTGATTATACGGATTATTTGCTTCCAGCAGACCGTACCAGTTTAAATCAGGCCTGTAAAAATAGGCCACCATGCCCTTCTGATTGGGAATGAACATCACACTCTCGTCCTGCCGGACATTCTCGTTCAGAAAGCGAATCATCGGCCCGTTATAGGATTGATCCCGGGCGAATTGCCGCTTCAGAATCGCCTCCGATGAGTTCAGCACCGGGCTCCAGTTATGATAGATCAGCAGGAGTGGCAGAACTATGAGCGCTGCACCTTTTCCGTAATTTTGGTAAATCCAATATACATAGATCCCGGTGAGCAGCAACATCATTGGAATAAGATGTAGTTGATACCTGAGGAAGGTGTTCGATTTATTTATTATAGAGGCGCCCACCACGGAAACTCCAATAAGTATCCAGAGAATCCATGTAAATTTGCTCTGAATCTTTGGTATTTCCGGATGCCGAAACTGGAAATATATCCCTGCTGGCAGCAGTAGATACAACGGAAAGAGGTAATTCGCCCGTCCCAGGGACATGACGAACCAGCCCCAGTAATCCTGCAGATATCCCCAGTTCGTAATCTCCGCCCTGCTGATAAACGGAGCGTGGAGTGTCAGAGCGATCGGTACTACCACCGCTGCAACAACCACACTACTGGCGAGGTATCCCAGGACAAACCGTTTGCCGCCTGTCAGCGGCGCAGCGAATGACAGTCCCACCCACAGCAGAATAAACGTAAAGTAGTTTGACAGGAAGAGCAGGATACCCAGCAGAGCCAGCCAGACAAACGGCCAGATGGATTCCGCGTATTCCTCATCCTGCATATATCTATAAATCTGGAGGAGTATCAGCACCGATATGAGTAAAACCAACGCATAGTAGCGCGCCTGCCGAACATAGTGCAGATACGGCAGGCTTAAGGTACACAGCACCCCGGCAATCAACGCAAGCCGCGTTTCTCCGAATATCCTTCGAAATATGAGGAACAGAATGCCGATCCCCGCCATTCCAAGGAATGCGAATAGAAGTCTCGCAGTGTACGTAGTGGTTCCAAAGATCTTAAAAGCTGTCGCAGCCACGTAAAACTGAAGCCATCCCTGCATACTCGGGAAGAAATCCGCGTTAAAATCGTGTCCGGCACTGCCCTGGACTATCAGCTGGTCACCGTTCCATACCTTTGGCAGGGAAGTCTCGTTTTGGACGACTTCCCTGCCCCAGTTTGCCGTTGTGGCCTCGTCGCGCCAGAGTAAGGCACCATCTAAGCGCCAAAAAAATGCGAGGTAGGCCATGACCGCGATGCCCAAGACCACAGCCGCCTGCTTCAGTGTGAATCTGTCAAATCCCATTTGAATCAGTACCTAACTTGGACGCACAGCCTGCGGCGCAAGATCCGTGAGGTCAGCAATTTTAACCGGCTGACCGCCCTGCTGAATGCTCTTATCAGCAGCAATTCCCACAAGGATTGACATGGCGCCGTCGCGGGTGCCGGCGGACTGTTTAAGCGGATCAGCCATATCGGGATCCTTGAAGATCTTGTCCTTAAGCCGGGTATCTCCGCCGCCGTGGCCACCACCGCCATGCGGAATTTTAATCAATTCCGTTTCGCCAAAATTATCAGTAACCCGGATTTCATCGTAGTTATTCCTGGGCCACGGCTGTCGTTCGTGAATCCACGCTTCAATTCTGCCCTTTGTGCCGTTAAAGGCAATCCGATATCCCTCATAGGGCGCGAAGTTAATCAGGGAATAACTGAGGAGCGTGTTATTGGCATATTTTACCGAGAGTGTCCGCTTGTCGTAGATGTCTATATCTTCCCGAAAAACGCAGCCGTCCCTGAGATATCCGTCATATTCTTCGTTCTCCACGTACATTTCCATATAGCGCTCGTTCTGGGTGATATCCCAGTAAAAGTCGCATTTCTCTTTATGGGGACATGGGCGGCAATTGGTATAGCGAAAATCATTGTTTTTCCCATAGAAGTCCAGATCGCCAAACGCCGTCACCTCCTGCGGATCGGTATCCAGCCACCAGTTCATGAGGTCAAAATGGTGGGTCGACTTATGAACCAACAGCGTGCCTGAATTTTCACGCAGCCGATGCCAGCGTCTGAAATATGCCGCCCCGTGATAGATATCCAGGTACCAGTTGAAATCCGCACTGAGGATCTTTCCCACACGTTCTTCCATTATCATTTCTTTAATTTTCCGTCGGTGCGGGGAATAGCGATAGTTAAAGGTGACAATAACATTCTGACCCGTCTCCCGCTCCGCATCGAGTATCGCCTGACACTTTTTTTCATCGGTAGTCATCGGCTTCTCTGTGATGATGTCACACCCCATCTGCATCCCCTTGATAATAAACTCGTGGTGGGTGGCGTCAATAGTGGTTACGATAAGCACGTCAGGATGAGTCTCATTAATCATTTTTTCAAAATCGGTGTAGGTCGGGCAGTTTACGCCCATATGTTGACGTGCCCACTCCACACGCCCCGAATTAATGTCACATAGTCCGACAAATTCCACATAATCTCCGTACTGATTAGCGACGGATTTTCCCCACATTCCTGTGCCCCGGTGTCCGGTCCCGACCATGGCGAGTTTCATTTTATTCACCGAGCTTGCCTGTGCAAACAAACCGGAAAGTGAAGGAGCCAACATCACACCGGCTGCCGCAGTACCCGATTTAGTAATAAATTCCCGTCGATCCATTTTAAAATCATTTTTCTCCATTGAACACTCCCCGGTTATGCGTTAGGTATGACATCTATTGATATCGCTGCTGTAAAAGCATCTTTCTTTGTCACTCAGCCAGGCACAATAACAATCCAATTATGAATCAATTTTATTGGACAAGGAATAATTCTATTCCATGAAAGTATCCCAAGAATCAATCAGAGTGCATTAGCAGTGAAATCTGAATCGTTTAGGGTAGGAAATATCTACTAAAATCCGGTGCAGTTTTCAAGGAATAAAAACAAATCCCTGCTGTCGGAAAAGTCATAGCATTCGTGCTGGTTTGTATTTGCCTTTGAATGTGATAGGTATGGCATAATAAAACCACTGGAAATCTCATCTTACTATTGCTAATATTAGGACGTATGCGGAGATGTAGCAGGTGAATTCGGAGCGTAGCGCAGCCCGGTTAGCGCACTACACTGGGGGTGTAGGGGTCGCTGGTTCAAATCCAGTCGCTCCGACTACTGGAAACCCTTGAAGCGAAATGCTTTGAGGGTTTTGTACTTTTACAGTAATGTGTTTATGTGTATATGTAAGAACTTTTTTGGGGTTACTTTTACTTCAAGAAGAGGCGATTTTCATGATATGTCTCTCTTCAGAGATGCAATACGACTATTCGTCCAGCAGCTCCAGAATTTCCTTCAGTTCGTGTTTCAGTTGCTCTACGTTCTTCTGGAGTTCGGCTGATTCAGATCCTGATCCATTCTCACTTGACTGCTCCGGCTCATCCGGGTTGTAATTTTCCAGCTGTTGGCGGGCGCCTTCAATGGTATATTTTTGCTCGTACAATAGATCTTTGATGTGAAAAATCAACTGAATATCCCGATCGCGGTAGACCCGGTTTCCCGCCCTGTTCTTGGATGGATTCAGTATCGGAAATTCGGTTTCCCAGTACCGAAGGACGTAAGGTTTCAACTCCGTCATCTCCGAGACTTCACCGATGGAGTAGTATAACTTTTTAATTGGTTTCTTATCCATTGATATATACAGGGTTTGATTGTGTTACTTCAATTGATTCTTCATATAATACGTCTGAGGGAGTTTCAATTCAAGGAAAATTTTTTTCTCTTTGCCTTAATCATTGTAATTTATTTTTTCTCTGACGTTATACATCTGTGCAAAATTTCTAAAACCTATTATGGAGCCCCCGCCGGGATTCCTGGTTTAACTGCGTCATTCGACGGCCTCTTGACGGAATCCCGCCCAAAAAACCATTTACCCAGTCCTGCCACAGCGGGATGGTTCTCTGGGTAGCGGGATAAAAACCTACTTTTGTCCAGCCACGCTTGTATGGAATCCTTGGACAATAGATTCCCACGGCTTCACAGCCATGGTTCTTACCGTTTCAAATTTCATTTGTCCTCTAGCTTTTGAATTTTTTCAAAACTCACAAGAATTGGCACTCGTCGACAACTTTACAGTTGTGGATTTCCCGCTGGATTAAAAGTAGGCAAAAAGGCCTGGAAACTCAGAACTCTCCCGCCCCATCGGGATCGATCATTGAGTTTCCACAAACAACAAAACAATAGCGGCTTGTCAATTTACTATTTCTACCATTGTTCTATTGATTTTTGATGCTCTACACTTTGTGACTACCTGGTTGATATTTTTTATAAAGTGACTGATTCAATACGAGGCAGAAGTCTGTATAAAATTAATTGGGAAGCTGATAATTTTATTTGTGTATTTGGTCTTTAGCCACTCTCCTTGTTTGAGGAGAGGGTTTGGGGTGAGGTGAGTTTTCAAAATTTTTCTAATAGTTAACCTCATTCAAACTTCATCTATTTTACCTCCTTTTGAGAGGCGCAAAAGGAGCAAAACGCCTTGGCTGTCAAGTCTATTTCTGCATTGCCATCGGCTTTCTCAGGCGGGAATCAGAACTCCCTTCGGTCAAACAGCTGATTCCCGCATTTCTTCGATGCGCCGGGCATTGAGACGAAATAGACTTGTAGGCCGATGAGAGCGATGAGAAATTGTCACTGATATCCTTTGTGTCTATTTATAGTAAACTCAGTGTCTGAGCACTCTAGCAAAAATTGATGAGTTTAAATTGGGCTATGGGGCGGGATATATAATACCATCCATCGATAAAAAGTGCGAGTTCTGAGTTTCATTGATTTTTTCTGCCCGTTTTTTATCAAGAAAAAACGGGCAACGAAACTTTAGCCTATCGCCTCATCCACCGGCACATACTCCAAATCAAACGCCTCGGCGACACCTTTGTGTGTCACCTTGCCCTTGTATACGTTCAAACCACCGCGTAATTCCGGATCGTTGCGGAGTATGTCATCGATGCCCCGGTTGGCGATTTCCAGTGCATACGGAGCGGTGGCGTTTGTCAGTGCAATGGTCGAAGTATTCGGCACGGCACCGGGCATATTCGCCACGCAATAATGGATAACACCGTCAACCTCAAAGATGGGATCTTCATGGGTGGTTGGTTTGACCGTTTCGATACAGCCGCCCTGATCAACAGCTACATCCACGATGACCGAACCGTTGTCCATCAGACCCAGCATATCTCTGGTGACCAGCCGCGGGGCTTTGGCGCCTGGAATTAACACTGCCCCCACGAGTAAATCCGTCGATTCCAGCATCTTGCGAATATTATGCTGGTTGGAATACATGGTAAAAACGTTCTTCGGCATCACGTCATCAAGATAACGCAGACGATCTAAGTCGACATCGAGGACGTACACCTTCGCACCAAGCCCTGAGGCAATTTTTGCTGCATTGGTCCCGACAACTCCCCCGCCGATGATGGTGACCACAGCCGGCTCCACACCAGGGACGCCGCCAAGCAGCACACCCTTACCGCCCATACGGCGTTCGAGGTACTTGGCTCCCTCCTGCACGGCCATTCGCCCTGCGACCTCACTCATCGGCACTAACAGCGGCAGTGAACCGTCCTGGAGAGTTACGGTTTCATATGCGATACCAATAGCGTCGGATCCGATAAAGCCTTTCGTTAATTCTTCCGATGCGGCAAAGTGAAAATAGGTAAAGACGATCTGATCCGGACGGATCATTTCGATTTCGACAGGCTGCGGCTCTTTCACCTTCACAATCATGTCCGCATTCTCAAATACTTCTTCGGCCGTATCCAGAATATCGGCCCCGTACGAGGCATACATCTCATTGGAAAAGCCGCTCTGTGCGCCGGCATTTCTTTCAATAAGTACGGTATGCCCATGCCGTTCTAACTGCTCCACGCCCATGGGCGTCACGCTGACACGGTTCTCATTATTTTTAATTTCTCTGGGCACGCCAATAATCATGGGGGGACTCCTTTGTTAAGAGTGGTTATTGGACGGTTTGAGTATGCTCGTAATAAATCTGTCCGGCCGGAACAGTTCGCCTGCTAATTTATGAAGATCTTCTACAGTGACTGCCTCAACTCGTTCCATGAATTCATCCATGGATTGAAACTCATTGTAATAGATATCCTGTTTGGCAATCCGGGTCATCCGGTTAAACATATTCTCCAGTGAGAGCACTATGCTGCCTTTTACCTGGGTTTTCACCTTCCCCAGTTCGGCATCGGAGACCTGCTCATTAACCAGAGACTCCAGCTCTTCCCTTACCTTTTCCTGCATGAATTCCAGCCGGGATTTCTCCGTTCCGACATAGACGCCGAAATATCCGTCGTCCAGATAAAAGTCCATGAAGGAGTAAATGGAATAGACAAATCCGTACTGCTCGCGGATATTCTGGAAGAGCCGGCCGCTCATCCCGCCGCTCAGGATGGTATTAAGCACCAGCAGCGCAAACCGGCGTTCATCATCGTACGCAAATGTGCGTACGCCGGTTACAAAATGGGATTGCTGCTGACCGTTCGTATGCGACCTGGCGCCTGTTTTTGATGCCGGAGGCGGCGTAAGCGTGCGCGGATTAGTAATATCCGAATCCATATTTCCCAGCGAATTTTCTACGAGTTTTACCAATGCGTCGTGGTTCACATGTCCGGCGACCGAGACCACCAGTCGCTCCGGCAGATAATAATGCGACGTAAATTCCCGAATTTTATCTGCAGAGAGGTTCTGTATGGATTCTCTGGTACCGAGGATGTTATATCCCAGTGGATGATTGGGAAAAACCTGATCCACAAAGAGTTCATGAATCAAATCGCTGGGGGTGTCTTCGATGTCGGAGAGTTCTTCCAATACTACACTCTTTTCCCGTTCGATATCGTTGGGCAGGAAAAGTGGATGCAGCGTGATATCGCTCAGGACATCTATGGCATCCGGGAGGTAGTCATCCAGAACACGCGCGTAAAAACAGGTGAGTTCTTTCCCGGTGAAAGCGTTAATTTGACCGCCGAAGTTTTCGATGGCGTTGGCGATTTCAAACGGGGATCGGTTTTCCGTCCCCTTGAACACCATATGCTCCATGAAATGCGCCACGCCATTGTTTTCCGGCGTTTCATCCCGGGAACCGGCCTCCACCCAGAGCCCCACGGCGGCCGATCGCACAAAATCCACGTGCTCGGACACCACCGTGATGCCGTTGTCCAGAACCGTTTTGTTGATGGAACCGTGAGGTTGCATCAGCCGGTTACTTTTCCTCGTCCGTTACATCTTTGCGACTGAGGTCATACCGGCCACGGTCATCGATTTTGAGGAGTTTCACCTTTACAGTATCGCCAACCGAGAGTATGTCAGTCACGTTTTCCGTCCGTTTGTCCTGGATGTTGCTGATATGCAGCAGTCCTTCTTTCCCGGGCAGAATTTCGACGAAGGCGCCGTAGTTTTCAATCCGCTTCACGAGGCCGTCGTAGACCTTGCCCTCTTCCGGCTTGGCCGTATAGCGCTGCGCCATCTGCATGGCAGTATCGCCAGCATCTCTGGACTCGGCGGAAATAAATACCGTACCGTCATCATCGATCTCGATGTTAGCGCCGGTTTCTTCCTGGATCTTCTTCACGTTCTTCCCGCCGGGGCCGATGAGCTGGCCAATCATATCCTGCGGAATCTTGTAGGAGACGATCTTCGGCGCATATTCGGAAGTCTGCGAGCGCGGCTCAGCAATCGCCTTATCCATAATATCGCGAATATGTCCCCGTCCGTCTTTTGCCTGCTCCAGGGCTTCACGCATCAGTTCAAAGGAAATCCCGGATATCTTGAGATCCATCTGAATCGCCGTAATACCGTCTGCCGTACCGGCCACTTTAAAGTCCATATCCCCGTAGTGGTCCTCTTCGCCGAGAATATCACTCAGCACGGTATAGCGATCGCCGTCCTTCACCAGTCCCATGGCAATACCGCTGACCTGTGCCTTAATCGGCACGCCGGCATCCATCATTGCCAGCGATCCCGCGCAAACCGTAGCCATCGAGGAGGAACCGTTGGACTCCAGAATATCGGAGACAACACGAACGGTGTATGCAAATTCTTCGGCGTTCGGAATAACCGATTTGAAAGACCGCTCGGCAAGATGCCCGTGACCGGTCTCGCGACGACTCACGCCTCGAATCGGTTTGACTTCGCCTACGCTGAACGGCGGAAAATTGTAGTGCAGCATGAAACTCTTCGAGTATTCCTGCGTCAGATCGTCGATCTGCTGCTCGTCCATCTTTGTCCCGAGGGTCACACCAGTCAAACTCTGCGTTTCGCCTCTGGTAAACAACGCGGAACCGTGAGAACGTGGGAGCAGGCCAACCTCACAGGAGACGTCGCGGATATCCGTCGGCTTCCGGCCGTCGATGCGCACCTTGGATTCCAGGATCCGTTCCCGGACATCGGTTTTCAGCATATTTCCAATGATATCTCCGACATCACCTATCTGATCCGGATACTCTTCCTCGAGCTGCGCCTTGACCGATTCCTTAAGCTCGGAGCGTAACTGCGTACGTTCCTGTTTATTCGTGTTGGAGTTGATTTCGACGATCTTCTCCTGCGGAACAGCGTCTTCGACTTTTGAGCGGAACTCATCATCGATTTTGACGACTTCGAACTCCCGTTTGGTAACGCCGAGTTCGGCTGCCAGGTCCTCTTGCAGCTGAATTAGCTGCTTAATTGCTTCGTGGCCGGCTTTCAGCGCGTCGATGAATTCGTCTTCAGAAATTTCGGCGGCATCGCCTTCCACCATCATGATGCTCTCTTTATTTCCGGCAACAATCAAATTAACATCGGATTCTTCGAGATCTTCCAACTGCGGATTAATCCTAAATTCGTCGTCAACGCGGCCGACTCTCACCGAAGCAATCGGGCCGTCGAACGGAATATCGGAGACGGTCAACGCCGCTGAGGCACCGACTGTCCCGAGGACGTCAGCCAAATTCTCCTGATCGGATGAAATAACCGCAATCATCACCTGCGTGTCGTACATGTACCCGTCAGGAAACAGCGGTCGAATCGGCCGGTCAGTGAGCCGGGCGCTCAGAATTTCATGATCGCTTGGACGCCCCTCTCGTTTAAAGAATCCGCCGGGTACTTTTCCTGCGGCGTATCCCTTTTCCCGGTAATCCACCATCAGTGGAAAATACGGGAAGTCGGTCGGTTCGTGCTCAGAGACGGCGGTGGCTAATATAACGGTGTCACCATAGGTGACAGTTACTGCCCCGTCTGCCTGACGAGCCATTTTGCCCGTTTCTATAGTGAGTGTGCGTCCTGCCAATTCAATCGATTTCTGTGATATACTCAATGTTCCTCCTTCAACTACTCTCCTGTTGATCTGGCCGGACTACTTCCGGAGACCGAGATTCGTAATTAGATTGCGATACCTGTCGATATCATGTTTAATGAGATAGTTCAGCAACCGGCGGCGTTTCCCAACCATCTGCATCAGACTGCGTCTGCTGGAGTGGTCCTGCGAGTTCGCCTGCAGGTGCTGCGTTAATTTTCCGATTCGTTTTGTCAGCAGAGCAACCTGTGCCTCGGAAGAACCAGTGTCGTTATCACTAATTCCGTATTCGGACAGGACTTCCTGCTTTTCTTCTTTAGTCAAAGCCATGTTATCTTTTCCTCCTGAAATTGTACCCATGGATTTTCATTGGTAATGATTGCCTGAGACCTTTGTTTGTCTTGTTCTATTTGATCAATCAGATCCTGAACCGATTCAAATTCCTGTTCCTGGCGAAGGCGATGGAAAAAGTGAATCGTCAGGGTCCGTCCATATAAAGAATCTGTCGGAGCATCCAACAGATGTACTTCCAAGGTATGCTGCTTTTCATCAAAAGTAGGCCGATATCCAATATTACACATCCCATAGGATGAAATATCGTTCCCGGTGACATAGACTAGATAAACGCCATCTTCCGGGAGTAGTTTATGTTCATTGGAGATTGCGATATTTGCCGTCGGAAACCCGATTTCCTGGCCGCGCTGTTCTCCGTGCTCTACGTTCCCCGTCACCTGATACGGTCTGGTCAAATGATGCGCAGCCTCCAGCGTTTTTCCGTCCCGCAGCAACGAACGAATACGTGAACTGCTGACGGTGACATCGTTGGAAAGCCGCACCTCTTCAACTACATGGGTCGTATATCCGTATTCCGATTCGTGTGCCCGGAGAAAACTAGCATCGCCCTCACGGTCTTTACCGAAGGAGTGGTCATAGCCGACAACCATTTCCGATGGCGAGAACGGTTGAATAATATAGTCCTCCAGGAATTCTAACGCGCGCACTTGGGAAAATTCAAGGGTAAACGGTAAAATTACTGTATGATCAATTGTGAATTCGTTATTCAGTATCTCTTTTTTCTCTTCCGTTGTGGTCAACAGCTCCACCGGGATTTCTTTATCCCGCAGCAGCACCTCTTTCGGATGCGGTTGGAATGTAATTAAAATAGAGGGGACGTGCAACGCTTTCGACCGCTCTTGTACCTGAAATATCAACTGCTTATGTCCATAATGCATTCCGTCGAAACTACCGATCGTTACCACACAATTTCCCAGAGATGGTAGTGTCGTTATGCTACTATGGAATTCCATCGTTCCCCGAGTTCATTCAATGGAAGAGCCGCCTCGACCGTATAGTCGCCAACGGCGGTGCACTCTAATTTTGTTACAGCCACGCCAGTACCCGTCAGCGCCCCCATATCTCTGGCCAGCGCCCGGATGTATGTGCCCTTTGAACATGCGATATCAAGGGTGACATCCCGACCGTCTACGGGACCAATTGTAATATCATGAATTGTCACTCTGGTCGGATCCCGCTTTACCGATTTGCCTTCTCTGGCATATTTATATAACGGTTTTCCATCAAATTTTTTCGCGGAATACATCGGCGGTACCTGCACAATTTCCCCAGTGAAGTCCCGAGCCAGGGACTGTACCTCTTTCGGAGAAACCCTGACCTCATTATCCTGCTCCACCGTTCCGTCGATATCGTGGGTGTCCGTCATCAGGCCAAAACGCAGGGTTGCCCGGTATTGCTTTCGGAGACGCATAAATTCTTTCATCCGTTTGGTTGCGCCGCGGCCCACCAACACCAGTAATACTCCTGTTGCAAATGGATCAAGGGTGCCGGCATGCCCCACTTTTTTTTCATCGGTAATTTTTCGGACGTGCCGAACTACTGAAAATGACGTAATACCTTTTGGCTTATTAATATTCAGGACTATTCCCGGGCTCATCCGTCCGATTCGGTCTCTTCTTCGGTCTCGTCTTGGTGTATCTGGTCAATCAGTTCTTCAATGCGTGCAACGCGCTCAGCGGTTTCGTCCAATTCAAAATGCAGCTCCGGAACGAACCGTAAATCTAATTCACGTCCGATAATGTAACGAATCTCTTTCTTTTTCCGGATGACGGAGTGGAAAATCTGGTTTTTTTCCTTATCCGAGGTAGCCAGGATGCTGAAATAAACCTTGGCATTCTTGAGATCCGGAGACATATCCACGCCGGTCACAGTCACTCTGGCAATCTGTGGTAACTGGACTTCGGTAATCAGTTTTTCCCCAATCACCCGTAATACGGCTTCTTCGACTCGTCGTACACGATGACTACTCATAGTATCTCCGTATGTCGTCGAATGATGCGCACTGCCGGAAAGGTTTCGATCTGCTTTTCCAGTGCGCTGAATAGCTTATGAATCATTTGGGTTTCTGCGCTTGCCGTAGTTATTGCGATATCAGCACGTCCCCAGACGTCCTGCAATCCGACTTCGGAAAAGGAGACATTGAACTTCTTTTGCACCTGAGTACGCAGATGGGAAATGACGGAACGCTTCTGCTTGAGACTGTTGGTATCGTTGAGATACAGTTCGACCTGCAATAATCCGATAACCATAATACACTATCAGGACGCCTCCGCGGACTGTTCAAGAGTACGTTTCACCGTCACAATTTCGTAGGCTTCAATTTCGTCATCGATTTCCACATCGTCGTACCCTTCAAGTGACACACCACATTCGTACCCTTCGGCAACTTCCTTTACGTCGTCCTTAAATCGCTTGAGAGTCGCGACTTCCCCGTCGAAGATCACTTCATTATTTCTGTGGACACGCGCCCTGGCATCTCTGGTAATCTTGCCTTCGCTCACGTAACACCCGGCAACCATTCCGGCGCGCGGTACCTTGAACAGGTCGCGGACTTCCAGCCGGCCAATGGTCTTTTCTCGCTCTTCCGGTTCCAGCATGCCTTCCAACGCCAGCCGGATATCGTTGACCGCGTCATAAATGACCTTGTAATTCCGGATTTCGATGTTCTCCTCTTTGGCCAGTGAGACTGCCTGCGGCGCCGTACTCACATGGAAACCGATAATCACGGCGTCGGAAGCCACGGCCAGAAGCACATCGGATTCACTGATCATACCAACGCCTCTGTGCACCACATTCACCGCAACTTCACCGGTTCCAAGATTTTGCAGCGAATCGCTGATCGCCTCAATTGAGCCGTCAGCGTCCCCCTTGATCACCACGGAGAGTTCTTTGACTTTTCCTTCTTTAATCTGTTGTGAAATTTCATCCAGCGTCGTCAGCTTATTGAGACGCAGCTCCTGTTCACGGCGCTGTTTCTGCCGTTCGGCGCTGATTTTCTTGGCTTCACGCTCCTCTTCAAGAACTACAAAGGTATCGCCCGCCTGGGGTACGTCGTCAAATCCGAGTACCCGTACCGGCTGAGACGGTCCCGCCTCCTCTACTTCGTTGCCACGTTCATCATGCATGGCCCGGACGCGCCCGGCATGAACACCACACACAAAATTATCACCGACTTTCAAAGTCCCTTTATCTACGAGTACCGTTGCGACAGCGCCGAGGCCTTTATCAAGGTTCGATTCAACGACCACGCCTCTGGCGTGCCTATCCGGATTAGCTTTCAGTTCCAGCAAGTCGGACTCCAGCACCAATGACTCGAGCAGTTCATCAACACCCTCACCAGTCTTAGCCGATAACTCAACAGCCTGGTATTTACCGCCCCAGTCCTCAACAAGAATTCCTTGTTCGGACAACTCACGTTTTACACGATCCACGTCGGCTTCCGGGCGGTCAATCTTGTTTATAGCGACGACAATGGGCACGCCTGCAGCCTTGGAATGGTTAATCGCCTCCACTGTCTGCGGCATTACGGCATCATCGGCTGCCACAATTAATATTACAATATCCGTAATTTGGGCGCCACGGGCACGCATGGCGGTAAACGCCTCGTGACCAGGTGTATCCAGAAAGGTAATCTGCTTACCGGAATCGAGTTCCACATTATAGGCACCGATATGCTGGGTAATACCACCAGATTCACCGGCGACTACGTTTGCGGAGCGGATATAATCCAGTAATGTCGTTTTCCCGTGATCAACGTGGCCCATTATGGTAATGACCGGCGGACGCGGCTCGGCGTGTTCGAGATCTTCTTCCGTCTCATCCTCGAGCAAAAGTTCTTCGCCGTATTCTTTCTCCTGCTCAACATCGAATCCGAATTCGTCAGCGACCATGATAATTGTATCCATGTCAAGCCGCTGATTAATGGTTACCATCATGCCGAGTTCCATGCATTTGGCTACTACATCAGATGGATCCACATCCATCTGACTGGCGAGGTCATCAACGGAAACATATTCAGCAACCTTGATGACATTTTCGTCTTCGACCTCCGTCTCTTCTTCGTCCTTTTTCTTCCGGTGTTTCTTGCCACCTGATTTTTCATCCAGAGAAGCGAGAGTCTTTTTAACTTTTTCTTCAACCTGCTGTTCTTTCTTGGATTTCTTCTTGGATTTTTTCTCTTCTTTTTTCTTTTTCTTCTTTTTCCGTCCGGAAATCCGTCCTTCCAGATCGGCTATTTCGACAGTGCGGGTCTTCTTTTTCTTCTCTTCGTCCTTTTGTTCCTCGTCCTCTCCGTCCTTTGCCTTTTCCTTTTCCCGCTTTTTCTTCTCTTCTGCCTCTTTCTTTTTCCGGCGCTCTTCCTCTTCTTTTTCCAATTGCTGACGAGCTTCTTCCTCTATCCGGCGCTTGCGCTCCGCCTCTTCATCCTTTTTCCGGGACTTTTTGATACGACGGCGGTTTTCCTCCTCAATCTCTTTTCGCTTCCGCTCTTCTTCCTCAATTTTTTGGCGAGCTTCTTCCAGGCGACGCTCTTCCTCTTCCTGCTTCTTCTGCTCCGCTTCTTCCTTTTCCTGTTGTCGCCGCTCTTCCTCAATTTGTTGCCGTTCTTTTTCCTTCCGATACCGGTCGACAATAACCTTCTCTTTTGCAAACTCATTGAGGATCTTTTCATAGACGCCCTCGTCAACACGACTCATATGGCTGTTAACGTTCACGTCCTGCGTCTCAAGGAACTGCAGGATTTCCTCGTGCGAGATGTTCAGTTCTTTGGCAATTTGGTAAATGCGTCGTTTTTTCGCCATTTAGTATTTATTCCTCTTGAGCTTCGAGTTTAGCAGTCTCTTCTTCGACCGTCTCGGGCTCTTCTGTTTCTACTGATTCTGATTCGTCCGTCGCCGCTTCGTCTGCTTCGTCTTCTTCTGCTTCGAGTAATTCACCAGTCTCCAGATCAACTTTCTGGCTCAGTTCTTCGGCGAAGCTTTCCAGGCTCTTCTTGCCCAATCCCTTCACCTCAAGTAGTTCTTCGTCATCGGTATTGATAAACTCCGATACAGTTTCGATGCCTGCCTCCATCAGTGATTTGACGCGTCCCTGATGCAGACCGTCAATCTCATCCAGATACAGCACCTGTTCGCCCAGCGATTCGTATTCGCTGTACTTCACCGCATCAATTTCATACCCCGTCACCTGTGAAGCCAGCCGGATGTTCTGTCCGTTCCGACCAATCGCGATGGCAATCTCATCATCGTCAAAAATTGCCTGGACGTGCCGGTTCTCCTCATCGATTTCGAGTAAGAGCGGCTTCGCCGGAGACAACGCTCGGGTCAGGAGAATCTCGATCTCGGAGCTATCATCTATCACGTCGATCTTTTCGTTGTTCAGTTCCCGGACAATCGCCTGAATCCGGCTACCGTTCATACCAACACATGCACCAACAGCATCCACACGTCTGTCGTGCGATTCAACGATCACCTTGGCGCGGTCGCCGGGTTCCCGGGCAATTTTATTAATTTCGACGATATCGTCATAAATCTCGGGGACTTCAAGTTCGAACAGCCGTCTCAGGAATGACGAATCAGCCCTGGAGATAATAATATCCGGCCCTTTTGGTGTGATAACCACATCCTTAATAATAGCCTTTACGGTCATCCCACGGCGATAGTTTTCCGAACGGATCTGTTCTGAGCGCGGCATCTTGAGTTCAGTTTTTTCGATGTTCACAAATACCGCATCCCGGCGTACCTGGTGAATATCCCCCATGATAATTTCACCAATACGATCCTTGTAATCGTTGTAGACGTGCATCTTTTCAATATCGCGGATCTGCTGGAATAAATTCTGCTTGGCGTTGGCAATCAACCGCCGTCCAAAGGAGGAAGGATCGAGAATATCAACAAAGAGCTCCCCGACTTCCAGATCCGGCTCCACCTTTTGCGCCTCTTCCAGAGAAATCTCTTTTCCGGGATCTTCAACTTCGTCAACCACGGTTTTCTCGTGGTAGATTTCCAGTTCTCCCTTATCCATATTGACGATCACATCAAATTCTGCGTCTTCGCCATATTTCTTAATCATCAAATTCTTGAAAATATCCTGGATAATGTCACCCAGCTGATTCCTATCGACGTTTTTCTCTTTGGCAATCTGAGTAAAAGCGTCAATAATGTCCTTATTAATCAAGGATGCCTCTCCTTCCTGGCTTGTTTACCATTTTAATACCAGTTTTGCATTGGTCATCTGGTCAAACGGTATTGCCAGTTGTCCCAAATCTTCGTGTTGTATTGTTACTGATTTTTCATCCACATCTGAAATTATCCCTTCGACCGGACTCGCTGGCTCCAGCATCGTATGATCAATGCGTACGTTGTGATCCAGCCTGCGCCGGAAATCCCGTTCAGTTTTTAAGGGTCTGTCCAGGCCCGGGGAGGTCAGTTCCAGCGTGTATTTTTCTTCCAGCAAATCCGTATTGTCCAACTCTTCTTCTACCTGTTTGCTAATCTCGGTCAGTTCATCCAGCGTAATACCTTTCTCAGTATCCGCGATAATTTCGATTTTCCGTGTCCCCCGCGCCCCCTTCAATTGGACGTCGAGCACGTACCCGCCGATTTCACTCAGGTATTTTTCACTAATTTCAAAAACCGTATCTTCTATCTGTTCCGCAGTCTGAAACATCATTTCTGCTCCTCTATAATGCAAAAAAAGTGGGTTTGTCAACCCACTTTCGTCCCAGAAGATACAGGCCCTACCCTGCTATTGCAAGCAGAAATAGAGCCCCGGTAATTAGTTAGTCTTCTGCGTTACTTCAATTGTTTCCAGCAGTGCTTCGGCTTCCGACTGCACCCCGCTATTCAGGTCATCTGTCGTTAACAAATTGGTAATTAATGTTTTCGCGGTCTCAGTGTTCCCGGCTTCAAAGGTATAGTGGGCTGCTTCCAGGCTATAACGGTGTATCAAGAATTTATAAGGCGCCCGGCGCATCGCTTCCCGGAACTCCTCTGCCGCTTCTTCCATGTCGCCGTTTTCTGCGGCAATCGACCCCAAACTGGCATGCGCAGATGCGCTCAAAGTCGGATCGGCATCATATTCATTCAAATAGCGGCTAAAATATTCTTCCGCCTGTTCATACTCACCCATCCGGTAATACGAACTTCCGATATAAAACGTGGCGACGCCTGCGCTGTTCGTACCGCTATAAGTCTCAACCATTGGCGTCAATTGATCTATTACTTCCTCGTAATTTCCCTGGTCAAATGACGCCTGCGCTGCCCCGAGTACCCCGGCGGCCTCCTGTTCTGCTTGTTGGCGGCTGTTATACATCAAAATGCCAACAAGTACAACTACGGCGATGCCCGCACCAATATAAGACAGAACTCTTGCATGTTTCCGGACGAATTGCTCGGCCTTATACAGGAACTCCAGGAATTCGTCCTGTTTTAGTTCCTTTTTGGTAATGCGACGCTTTGGTTTTAGCATAATTCGTATCCGTTTCCTTGGTCAATCAACAAAATCATTTCCAAAATCCTGAAAAGTTAATTGGAGCGAGGTATGATTGCAATATATAATCACCCATCACTACACGTCATTTACCATTTTAAAGATATTTCCGCTGGATAATCGTTTATAATTGAAATACGCATCAGATTGTGATGAATTAATTCCCTCATTCAGCCCCATTATTACAAGCAGTATTTCTTATGTGGATACTTTATGGTTTTCCCTGAACCCCGCTTCGGTGAATTCAATGAAATTCCGCGCCATCTCGTTACGGAAGCCCTGGATGAAAAGTATGATATAGCAGGAATTATTCTTAAATTTTTGTCTTCATATTTATAATGAATATACTAACATTTGATGCCCAGTGTAAACTGATGAAAATGGCAAGATTTAAAGGCAATCGATGAATTATATAGCAGATAAATTCAACCTGGACAAAAAAGTCGCAATCATTACCGGCGGCAGCGGAGTGTTAGGCACGGCAATGGCCGGGGGACTCCTGAATGCAGGTGCGCGTGTCGTAATTCTCGGGAGGGACGAAGAGAAACTGCAAAGGAAGGTTGTATCTCTCTCAGAAATCGGTGGCCGGGTTATCGGCCGGAAATGTGACGTACTGAAGAAAGACGAGATTCGACAGGTAAATTATGAGGTGCTGGATAAGTTCGGACAAATAGATATTCTTATTAACGCGGCAGGCGGCAATATGTCCGGCGCCACTATCGATGACGAGCATACGGTGTTCGATATGGACATCAGGGATTTTAACGAGGTTACGGATTTAAACTTAAACGGGACGGTCCTTCCTACACTCATTTTCGGGAAATCCATGGCAGATCGAAAAAGTGGATCTATTATCAACTTATCCTCCATGGCGTCCTTCCGTGCAATCACCCGGGTGGTTGGTTACTCGGCTGCCAAGGCCGGGGTAGATAACTTTACCCGCTGGATGGCCGTGGAAATGGCTCGAAAATTTGGTGAAGGAATCAGGGTAAACGCAATTGCGCCGGGGTTTTTGCTTACCGAGCAAAACCGCAATCTTTTAACCGATACCGATGGCTCGTTATCTGAGCGAGGCCAATCCATAATCGATGTGACTCCGTTCGGGCGATTCGGTGATCCCGAGGAGTTAATTGGCGCGATCCTGTGGCTCGCAGGCGACGCCTCCGGCTTCGTTACGGGAGCAGTAATTCCCATCGACGGCGGATTCAGTATCTTTAACGGAGTGTAACTATACGGATAATTCGGATAACTTGAGGAAAATGTATTTGTGTCAATAAACAACGACTCCCACACCCTGGAATATACCTGGCGATGGTTCGGTCCCGACGATCCGGTAACGTTAGAACAAATTAAACCGACCGGAGCCACAGGGATCGTCACTTCTTTGGGAAACATTCCACGGGGAGAAGTATGGCCGATTGATTCCATCATGGCGAGAAAACAGATCGTTGAGAAAGCCGGATTCTCCTGGTCGGTAGCGGAGAGTATACCGATACATGAGGATATAAAAAAACGGATTGGGGATTATCAGGATTATATTGATAACTTCAAGCAGACTATCCGGAATCTGGGCCAATGTGGGATCGATACGGTATGTTACAACTTCATGCCGGTTTCGGACTGGGCACGAACCGATTTGAACTTCGAATTACCGGACGGATCCGTGACGACCAGATTTGAGATTATTGCCTTCGCAGCATTCGACCTGTATATACTCCAGCGTTTAAATGCTGAAAAAAGTTACTCCAACAAGCTAATTGAACGCGCAGAAAATTATTATAATAACCTCACTGCACGAGAGATAGAACAGCTCACCCAAACCATGCTCCTGCCCTTCCCCGCAACCGGTGAATCACTGACACTGAAACAGTTCAGGGATGCCCTTGAAGAATACAGGGATATTGATGAGCAAACGTTTCGAAATAATTTATACTCCTTTCTTCAGGAAATTATACCTGCGGCAGAGGAAGCCGGAGTACGGATGGGAATTCATCCCGATGATCCGCCGCGTCCGCTGTTCGGACTACCCCGGGTTGTCAGTACTAAAAAAGATATTCAGCGAGTATTGGATGCGATTGATTCTCCGTCGAATGGGCTTACTCTTGGTGTCGGATCTCTGGCATCGTCAAGCAGGAACGATATAATCGACATCACAAAGTCATTCGCGCATAAGGTGCATTTCACTCATTTGCGGAACGTAAAAAAGGACACGGATGATGATTTTACGGAAGTCGGCCATATCGGTGGTGATGCAGATATGTACACCATTATAAAGATTTTGATACAGGAACAAGATCGACGGCTCAAGGTCGGCAGAGAAGACATCCGGATGCCAGTGCGACCAGATCACGGCCCACTGATGCTAGACGATATTCCAAAGAAGAATATTTACCCGGGATATTCCCTGTATGGCAGGTTACGCGGTCTTGCCGAGCTTCGCGGCCTGGAACTCGGCATCAGGCGATCGATGGATATGTAAAACCATACGTAAATAGTTTTCCAATTATTATTTGAGCAATACCATCTTTTTATGCTCTGTATTATCAGGCGTCTGCAATTTATATAAATACATCCCACCAGGTAATTCCGCCCCGGTGAAGCGAACAGTATGAGTGCCAGCGCTCATATGCCTTCCGCTAAGGAGCGTCTCCACTTTCCTGCCAGAGATGTCGTATACCTCCATTGTTACAACCTCATTAATGGAAAGAGTAAACTTGATCTGTGTCTCCGGATTGAAAGGGTTGGGAAAATTCTGTTCCAGTTGAAATTCGGAAATTGGCGGCCCTGGAGATGTCACAGATGTCTTAGTCTTGGCAGTATCAATGTAAGTCTCCAGCCAATCTAATGCCGGACGCGATCTTCCGCTCCAGTCAATTAGATATGCGTCCTCACGCCAGATGCGGCTTTCGATATATCCCCAAAACGTGATTCCTTCGACAGCATCGGACTGCCAAAAAATGGGGAATTGCTCCTGCATTTTCTCAAGTTGCCGGTCATTATCTGCTATATTTACGTCATACTCTGAGATATATATCGGAAGTCCTGTTTTGGCCAGGGAGTTGAGATTTCCGCTAATCGTGCTAGCCCGGGTCTCCTCGAGAAAATGTGCCTGCAGTCCGATCCCATCGATCAGGTTCCGTTCCTGGAGGAGGCTGATCAGACTTTTATATGACAGTGTACTTTGATTGCTTCGTAAAATGTTGTAGTCGTTTATCAGAAGTTTGGCGTCAGGATAATATTCTCTGGCTTTTTCAAATCCCCAGATGGCCCAGTCCCAGCCGGTCTCCCCGTCACCGCCAATCGCCTCTTTGTATGAAGGTGGTGCATGCAGCGGTTCATTCACCACATCAATCAAATCCGTCTCCGGATACCGTTCTGCGGTCATCTGAATCCATGTCTCCACAATTTCAGCCTGCGCGGCGGAATCGAGATCGTCTATCCACTCCGGTTGCTGTTGCCCCCACATTAATGCGTGGTTCTTAAATGGGAGCCCGTTCTCTTTCGCATAATTATACGCCATATCCAGATTGCCCCAGTTCCATTGACTGGTATCCTGACTCCCGGCGACACTACCCCATTTTCCGGCATTTTCTGGAGTGACCTGATTCCAATAATTATCAAAGTTATCGGGTACATCGTAGCTCAGAATATTACCAACGAACTTGGCGCTGTCCGGTGCAAGTTGTGCAGACACACTTGTACCCATTGCGAAAAAAATTATTATCGTGATGACGTGATATCCGGTAAATCGTAACATGCTGTTCAGAGCCATCCCTTTCCATCTTACTATTCAGATTTTTTAACGTTTTTCTTTGAGAATACTGGGTGCGTTCCTTCGTATTTAAACCAGTCGTATACTGCTGAGTTTTCGCTCGGCTGCCCCAGAGACGTGGTATAAAGAGCAAAAAAAGCGCCGACGAATCCGCCAGCGACTTTCGTGCTTAAAAATGATGCATCAAGTTCACCCCTGAGTAATATCCATTGCGCCGCTTCCGTAGCAAAATGAAATGAATATGTATTACCCTCTGCCGTGATTTTTAACCAGAGATCCCCGGTATCGTCGTCAAGGAAACGGGAATTCAGCAATTTCATTTCGCCGGTAGCGGTGTCTTCGGCAACCGACCGGAATAACTGAACAACCTGCCTACCATTTTCTGATGATTTGCACAGATAATAAAAGTGATCACCATTCTGGAAGATCAACAACCCGGCTTTTTCACCATCATACCGGGGTGAAAAACTCAACCGGGTACTGGCGGAACAGTACAGATTCTGTTGCCGGCGTCCCAGAAAAGATGGGTTTCCCTTCCCTGCGCAGGTTTCCGGCCTGACCTGAATTCTCAGAGTACCGTCCTCTGAATTAAGTGCGTACCATTCTTCGTGCACGGTTCTCAGGAACATCCAGTTAAGATCCAACTTCTCCGTTTCAAAATCATCCGTATATGAGATATCACCTCCGTACGGTGATTGAGGTGTCTCTTCTGCAGCGGAAACCGGATACGGATACTGGTATTGGACTTCTTCATGGTCCGGATTAATGATCGGCCAGCCTTCGATCCATTCGACAGGAGTGAGAAAGGTTTCTCTGCCAGTGTTGTAATAGTCTTTTTCGTACGGCTCATATGGACGACATCCCAAAAATGTTGCCCACCAGTCTCCATCAACAGTACGTACCATATCGGCATGACCGGTTGAGGTTATCGGATGTTCGCGGTCCGGTGGCAAATCTCTCTGGGTGAGTATCGGATTGTCCTCAAATGGGGTATACGGTCCAAAAACGTTTTTACTCCGAAATACGACCTCCGAATGTTCGTACCCGGTCCCACCTTCGGCTGCAATGAGATAGTAGTACCCGTCATTTCCGGTTGGGTCCTTCCCTGTTTCGGTCAAATGAAACAAGTGGGGCCCCTCGATCCAGATGGGCTCATTTGAGATATCAGTGCCGCCGTTTACCAGGATATATTCCTCATCTCTGGTTCCCAAATTATCGGTATTGAACTCCCGGATTCGGATAGTACGATGGCCCTGATATTTCGGAGAGTTATTCGGTGGAATGCTGTTATAAACTAAATACGCCTTTCCATCTGTGTCAAAGAATAGCGATGGATCGATTCCATTGACTTCGGGTAGCCAAACCGGTTTAGACCAAGGGCCGGCTGGATCTTGTGCTGTTATGACAAAATTCCCTCCGCCGTCAACCACTGTACTCGTGATGTAAAAAGTTCCCCGGTAGTGATTAATGGCAGGGGCAAAGATTCCTCTGGAAACCCCGAGGCTGTCCAGGTTTAGTTGTCCCGCCCGATCCATGGCATATCCCAGTAGTTCCCAGTGTACCAGGTCGCGGCTGTGAAATACCGGGATGCCCGGGTAATACGAAAACGTCGAATTCACCAGATAATAATTGCTGTCCACTCTGCAGACACTGGGATCGGGATAAAATCCTGACAGGATTGGATTGGTAAACATTTTTTGTCCGGCACCAAAGACGGTATTTTCCATGCTCCAACAGATTGACACAACCATTAACAGCACAGATAATTTCCTGCTTTGCAGCATCGAGGACTACCCTCCGTTGGGAATTTTAATCAATTTCTGAATCAACGAACGGTCTCCCGGCGGAAAAAGCTTTCCGGCGGTCCCAGATAGCTTTTCTTCAATCCCCCGGTATCGATAACGATTTTCTGCAGGACCACTCCCGGATCAATCATCCAGAACTTCAGCACGTGGTAACCGGATTTCCCGATATTCAGATTGGTTTCACGGATATTAATATTATTGGCCACCCAGACATTCCAGAGGCTGTCGTAGTTTAAATCTGCATAATACGGGTTCGGGTTCATGTTGATCACCTGGGGCTCTTCGTCATCAATTGAGACGGCGTATCGCAGCCCCTCATTATGGTATTTCAGGGTTGGCGAAGTGAATACTTTCACGCTAACCTCCCCTTCACTGAAGAAATAAATCCGATATGCAAGATGCGGGTTATCCCCTTCGGGAGACTGGGGAGAAGCTGTCACCGGAAAGGGAGTAACCGCCGACAGCGTTCTGCCCAGGTTTGGCACTACTGTCCACTGCACCGGTGCTTTCTCAACAGAATTCGTCCGGTGCGGAGCTTCGATTGAGACATACCCGTTTGTTTCCACAAATCCCTCGATCTTCTCGCGCTCAGGTTCTCTGGGGTTCACAATCTTTGTACCAACTTCAATAGTCTTTCCGGTACCTTCAATAGTTAGCGGTACCTCATGTAATCCGGCAGGTGCGATATCCCAGCTCACGTCAACGCGAACACGTTGTTGTTTTTTCACCGTGGCAGTTTTCGGGGAAACGCTGATCCACGGTTTTCCGGGTTTAATGGAAAATTCGAACGGGGATTTCCCCCGATTGAAGATCTCAACATACCGGGAATTCCGGTTGTACTTATCAATCGTCGGCAATGTTGCCTGTTTGTCGCTGCGTGGCCACCAGTTGTCCGAACCTTCGATGGCAACCCCCATATCAGCCGGTTTTGGCAGCGATATGGTTTCAATCTCCGGCATATTATTCTGTTCAGGCTGCTGCCAGTATGTATAGCCGATATGCGTTTGATCCATCATGTGGGACCATTTTCCGTCATTCAATTCCTTATTATAGTACTTTGTAATATCGGCGTCCTGGTTAAACAGCGCTTTCACACGATCCGCGAGGCTATCCGTCAGAGCCCTTCCCTGACTGGCATAGAGCCGGTTAAGTCCTGCCGTGATATACAGTTCATTTAAATTTGCACAAGCGATGACCGGATGCAGCACCAACTGGTAAAATGCCGCTTTGTATTCTTCCGGCATTTCATTATAGATTTCATTGGCTCGATTCGCCAACCGGTTGTAGTCGGCAACCACGGTTTCCGCTTCACGGTAATGAACTAAACTATAGGTCTCAGGTGACAATAGTTCCGGAGTTCTTCTCGAGTTATACTTTGTATATTTAGCCAAAATATCGGCAATATCGTCCGCGTACTTCGCTCCGAATTGATTCGTCGCCCAATTTCGGTAGTAAACCGGGAGATCCTTTGCATCGTATTTCTCCGGATTCCAGGCATAATCAAGGAAGAAACTAATTGGGAATTCCATAGGTTTAATATCGCCGACATTCACGATCCAAATCCGCTTTACACCATGCTCATATGTCAGGTGCATCTGTTCCCACACCCGTTCAATCTGGTTGGTATTGAGCCATTTATAATTCCGTGGCCCGCCAACATAGTCAAAATGGTAGTACATACCGTATCCGCCTTCGCGGGGTTCGGCATCCGCCTCCGGAAGTCTGCGCACATTGCCCCAGTTGTCGTCCGCGAACAGAAGCGTCACATCGTCAGGAACGCGCATTCCATCGTCGTAATACTTTTGAACCTCCTTGTACAGCGCCCAGACTTGTGGAATTTCGGTGATATCTTCCCCGGTGACCTCCCGGATGATTTCCCGCTGATCGCTGACAATCCGTTTCAATAAGGCGATATTGGCATCTTCGCTCATGGGTTCATCGCCATCTCCACGCATGCCAAGGGTAACGATACTTTCATAATCGTTCATCCGTTCTATCCCTTTGCGCCAATACTCCCGGAGGGTGCTGTCATTTTTCTGGTAATTCCACGGCCCTTCACCGAATCGGTCCCATTCCTTCCAGGCCCGCATCATCGGTTCATGGTGGGATGTACCCATTACAATGCCATATTCATCGGCAAGTTTTGGGTTCAGTGTGTCATCCACATTAAATGCGTTGCCCCACATTGCCGGCCAGAGATAATTTCCCCGTAACCGCAGTATCAGCTCAAATACCTTCTCATAAAATTGATGGTTGAAGCCGCCGAATTTTTCATGTGCCCAGCCGGATAGCGCCGGAGCCTCATCATTAATAAAAATGCCACGATATTTTACCTTCGGCGGGCCGATTTTATACGACCCGGGAAGTACATAGAGGGCGGCGTGTTTTTTTACCGGGACATCGGCCCAGTAATACCACGGTGAAACGCCGATATTTTTTGCAAGATCATAGATCCCATAGATAGTGCCACGCTTATCGCTCCCGGCAATAACCAACGCAGAGTTTACGCCGGGAAATGGCTTCTCGATGGTTTGAATAAGAAATGTTTCCCACTGGTTCCGGATATCAGTGACATTCAGTTTTCCCTCATCGATTAGTCGATCGATAAGTCCGCTTTTTCCTATTGTTCCAATGATGACTGCAGTTTGGGCGGATGGTGCATTTTCACGGGATAATTGCGGCCGGAATCCGGACACCTTTTCTATATCATTCTGAAGGTCCTCTCCGGCACGAACGACTCCGGCATATTCCGTGGAGCTCATTATGATTGAAGCTGATTTTCCCTCCGCTACCAGTGGAAACGCACCGTCGGCTTCTTGAAATACAACATAGGATTGGGCGGTCTCAGAGGTCCCGTTCATTTCCTGAGAATAGATCGTCCCTGACACCAATAAAATGCAAATTGCCAACAGGAGCATTTGGTATAACGCTGTTGTCAAATAAGTTGAAAGCGCCTGTCTGCTGAATTCTGTGTGGGAAAACATATAGGAACTCATAGCCACTCCGTCTATTTCAAAGTTGTTTATTCTTTGGAGCATCAGGGTGCTGTTCCATTTAATACTCCTCCTGCTAAATTTTGGTAGGTGAAATAATTGTCAGAGCAGGAAATTCTTTTGAAGGTGTTCTATTTATAAACTCGAAAATTTCCGCTTACCTGTAGCAGTCCAAGCATATAAAGCATGCCGTCGTAATACCGGTAATGTCCCTCAGGGACAGGGATTTCCCACAATTGCTTAACAAACTCCTTTCGATAGTCATGCGTCGAAGCCAGAGCCGCAACAGCGTTCATTGCCACTAAACCTGTGCTATGATCCTGATCCGTAGCACTCAGAGGTTCCCCATCCAGAGTAAATTGGTTTCCGTAGTTTTCTATGCCCTGATCATAGAAAAATTTCAACAATTTATTGCACTCCCGGATGTGCCATTCCCCGGGTGCAAACCAGACATGATCCATGGCAACGTTCATCGCGACCCGCCACGCATCGAACCGAAAATTTTCCGCACCATTATTCCATCCCTCGAACGGAGTACCGTCAAAATGGGAATAATCGGGGGATAAACCGGTTTTCGGGTGAGCGGCTTTCTTTAATAAACTCCGGCTCGCCTTGACACCATCAGCCCAGAACTGATTATTATCGTTATCAAGACGAGCCCAGAGTTCATAAAAGTGCGGCACCTGATACGAAGGATCAGTAAAATCATCTGCATGCCCTACCGGGACGAATACAATTAAATATTCCCTTTTATTAAACATATTGGTTACGACATGAGGACTGTCAGATGAGTCGGTCTTGGAGAGCATGGCATCCAGAATGTACTGTGCTTCAGCATTATAGTTTAAGATACCGCTTCCATCTCCCCACCGGCCCGAGGCAAGTAGCAGTGCAGTTACAAACCAAGCTTCACCGTCTGCAGCTGAATTCGAATCGATAACAGAGCCATCGGTATTACAATGCCAGGAAAAATATCCATCCCGCTGTCCCTCTGAATGCTGCATATATGTCTTTGTCCATTTCCATAACCGGTTGAACTCCTCCTTTTTATCCATCTGGACTGCAATCATCATCCCGTAAGACATGCCCTCAGTCCGGACATCATTATTATTGATATCCTTGATATAGGCCATGTCTTTGCCCACAGGATAATAGACCCGCTGACTTTCGTCATCTCCATAAAACAGCTGATCGAAGGCGGAGTTGATCTTTGCTTCGACCTCCGAGGGGGTCCTTCCCAGCAATTCAGTGAAAAGATTCGGATACGAGCCGGTATAAAATGCTGCCTTTTCAGGCGACATTTCCGGAGATGTCGTGTTCGTCTGTGAATACGCAAACGTATTGAAAAGTATGAGGACAATTGCTGCGGCAGAAGTGAATAGTTTTTTCATTGTAAGGAGCATTATTTTTCCGAGTACCAATGCACACCCAAGTTTACAGTTTCTACTTTATCACTTTGGAGAATTTCGGTTATTTATCCCGCAATATATTTCGAGATCATTTTAGACAACGGGATCCGCTGCCGCGTCATCACCCCGTCTTCCCTCCAAATCCTCCTCAATCTCGATCATCATGTCATTAGTGAGTGGATAGAAGAGCATCAATGAACCGCCGAGGATTCCGATAATGGCCGGATATGCGCTCATCAGTAACACGATTCCGTGTAAGGTATCCGGAGTTTGGGCTACATTTGGAACAAATCCGTAAAATCCCAGCACCCACCCGACTATTGAGCCACCCAGTGTGAGCCCGAGCTTTAATGCAAATAGCGACGCGGCCATAATCAGACCAGTTGCCCGTCGTCCCATTTTCCACTCGCCATAGTCTGCCGTATCCGTATACATAGCCCACTGCAGCACAGAAACCGAACCAAAAAAGAACGACACCAGTATGTTTAACAGGTAAATTAAAATCACGTTGTGCGGTTGCAGAAAATAGAAAAAGGCGGAGAAAACTGCGCTTGTAATAAGAAATCCTGAATAGGTATTCTTTTTATCCAGCCGCTTGGAAAACCACATAGTCAAAAGTGCACCGATCAAGGTGGAAACCGTGCCGATCGTGATAAATGACGATGTGAACATATTGACTGAGAGGTTAATATTATAGCCGAATATTCCCAGCTGCTGTTCCTGGACAAAATACCTGAAATAGTATGCAGTGGAGGACCCGCGCATCACTATATATGTCAGTTGAAACACCGTGGCGCCGGCAATGAGTAACCACGGTTTATTTTTAAACAAATCTTTTAAATCCTGCCTGATGTCGGACTGCTGGCCTTTCGGAGGTAGTACCCGCTCTTTTGTGGAAAAGAACGTAATAAAAAGTAAGATGGCCGCAATTACTCCGAAACATCCCATGGCCCAGGGCCACCCGACCTGGGGGTTTCCCTGACCAAAGAATTCCACAAGCGTCAGTGTCGCTGCTCCCACAATAAACTGGCCGACAAATGCGGCAACAAACCGATAGGTTGAAACTTCTGTCCGCTCCAGGGAGTTGGGAGAGATAACACCCATCAGCGCCGAATACGGTACATTGACAGCCGTGTAGAACATCAAGATTAAAGCGTAGGTCACGTAGGCATATATCAGCTTACCGGTTTCGCCAAAGTCCGGGGTTGAAAATGTTATTACTCCGACGATAGCCAATGGCACAGCAAATAATGCAATATAGGGGCGGAATTTTCCCCAGCGAGTCCGCGTTCTATCAGCAATCATTCCCATGAGCGGATCGTTGACAGCATCCCAGATCCGGGTGACGAGAAACATAGTCCCCATAGCCGCAGCCGGCAGTCCGAACACATCTGTGTAAAAGATTGGGAGAAAGACTATAAACGTCTGGAAATACAGGTTGGCAGCGGTATCCCCAAAACTGAATCCGATTTTTTCGCCTATTGATAACCTTCGCGGTGTGCCTTCCACGTTCTACCTCAGCTCTATTATCTTAATGGTTATAAATTGGAGAGAAAGAAAGGATTTCTCACTCTTCATCCTGCTATACAATGCCCGGTGAAATTCAGACCACATGCAATACGGTTTTCTGCAGGTCCTTATCTCTGGAAGATGCTCCAACCATTATCTCAAACTCGCCGGGTTCAACAGTATACGTTTTATTAATATCAGTAAAGGCAAGATGCTCCGGCCGGATTTCCAGGGCCACAGTCCGGGATTCCCCGGAATCCAGGTGAATTTTCCGAAATCCCCGGAGTTCTTTCACCGGCCTGGTTACGGAACTTACCAAATCCCTGATATACAATTGTATCACCTGTTTTCCGGCATATGGTCCGGTATTCTGTATATCGACGAAAACCTGAGTTGATTCAGTCGATTTTATAGTTTCACTTCCGAGGCGAACGTTGCTCAATTGAAACGTCGTATAACTTAACCCGTAGCCGAATGGATAGAGCGGGCTTATGTCATCGAAAAGATATCCGCGTCGGGCTGAAGGTTTGTGGTTATAGTACGCCGGGAGGTGTCCCACTGATCTTGGAATGCTAATCGGAAGTTTACCGGAGGGGTTGTAATCCCCAAATAGAACATCGGCAACAGCATGCCCTGTTTCTTGCCCCAGGTACCAGCATTCAAGGATTGCAGGAACGTTATTGTGAATATACTCAATGGAATTCGGTCTGCCGTTAATCAGGACCACGATAACGGGCTTCCCCGTTTGCTTCACGGCCCGGACAAGATCATTTTGTCTTCCAAATAACTCCAGTGTTGCCCGGTCGCCCAAATGATCTTTACTCCATGCTTCCCGGGATATCTGCTCGTTATCACCCAAGACAAGTACGACGACATCAGACTGCTCCGCCGTTTCCACCGCCTCCTTAATCAGCCTTTCGTCCTCTTCCGGATCGGGAAGTGTCACTTCGTCTTCGTCCCATGAACCGCCTACAGTAATTTTGCAGCCTTCACTGGAGACAACGTGAATGTTTTTGTCTCCTTTCGGATCCTTCCCCTGCAATTTATCCGTTATCCCCTGGAGCACTGTGGTGTAATATTTCGGTTCACCGCTGTATCCACCCAATAACTGTCGATCTGCATTAGGGCCAATCACCGCAAGGGTAGAGTCAGGTTCCATATCCAATGGTAAAAGATTTTCATCGTTCTTTAAGAGTGTAATCGTTTCTCTGGCGGCTTGCAGGGCTATTGGTCTGTCAGATTCAAGTTGTGCATCAATGTTCAAATTGTCCGGATCCGTGTATGGCTCATCAAACAGCCCGAGTTTAAATTTGTATTCCAGAAGCGGTGCAACCAGCTCATCAATAACGCTCTCATCCAAATCACCCGTTTCCACAAGTTCAGCAAGCTCCGGATAACAATCCGGTTCGGGAAATTCTAAGTTTACTCCTGCATTCGCTGCAAGGAGCGCCGCATTTTTCTTATCTCTGGCGACAAAGTGGGCGTTGGTATTCTCCTTTTCATTCAATTCTGTAATCGCGTAATAATCCGAAACGACAAATCCCTGAAATTCCCATTCATCGCGTAGCACCTGCTTTAAGAGCCACGGATTTGCGTGGGAAGGTACGCCATCAATTTCGTTATAGGAAGCCATCACAGATGCCGGCCCCGCCTCGCGTATAACCCGTTCAAACGGATATAGAAATACATCACGCAGCATTCGTTCGGATATATTTACCGGTCCACAATTGGCGCCGTTGTCGGGTTCCCCGTGTGCGGCAAAGTGCTTTAAGGTAGCTATAAGCCCGGGAAACCGTTGAAGTTCTCCATCATATGTTGAGCCATCAGATTTCTGCAGTCCCCGTACGGCGGCAATTCCCAACTGAGCGATGAGATAGGGATCCTCTCCAAACGTCTCCTCAACCCGGCCCCATCGGGGATCACGTGCTACATCCAGAACGGGTGTCAAGGCCTGGTGGGCTCCTCGTGATCTAACGCTATCCGAAATAGCGGAGAATATTTCACGTACCAACTCAGGATTAAAAGTCGCTGCTAACCCAATCGGTTGCGGATAACTGGTTGCCTCTTTTCCTGCGAGCCCATGGAGGCATTCTTCATGGAAAATTACCGGAATACCCAGGCGGGTTTGCTCGACAAAAAATTGCTGGATTTCATTTGATATCTCTACCATTCTTTGCGCACTCAACCCACCGCTACTGTCACTGAGGCGACCGATCTGCCCAATACCCCCAACGAACCGTTGTTTCAAATCAGTGAGATCAAAATTCCCATCTTCATCAAATATAAGAGTTTCTTTTTCCTGCCAAATACAGAGCATTTGATTGATCTTTTCTTCAAGAGTCATTTGACTCAAAAGGCTCTCTACCCGATCGCTAATGGATTGCTCCGGATTTTTATAGTCGGCAATCTGGTCGAATTTAATTGAATCACTGCTGTGTGCAATTTCTTCAGTCATTGTATTTCCGGTGTTTAAACTAGTTATTTCAGAACAATTTTCTCAGGTCCAAAAAACATGCAGATATCCTGTACTATTCGCCTCCTTTTCAGTTTATCATCCGTATAAGACGGCCTTTCGATAAGACTCTTTTACGTACCCGCAAATATTTCTAATTTCTTTCAACATAGAATCCTTCAACATTATTTTTCTTCTACAATTGATCAAAAAAGGCGAATATCATAACAGTTCAATCCAAATTGAACCGTTTTAATATACGAAACTTTCCATTCAATTGTCAATCTGAATAACAGCCAAATTTAGTAGTTATTTCAGGAGTTATTGGCTTTCTTCGCTTAATGTCGGATAAGCTCCCGGGGTTGGCGAAGCAGATTGATATTCCAACAGGCTTTTTACCGCATCCGGCAGTTCCGTACCGGAATATTCTCCGGGAAATCCCTGAAGTAGCTGGTAGTTCCCTAATTCGCTTCCTTTAAATAAGGGCCCGGCGTAATCGTCATACAGCTGATTATTAGTGCTGAACTCAGAATATATTTCCTGAAATTCTTCCAATGACTGGAACGCGGCCTGACACTCCTGATTATCAACCGGACTCCAAAGTATTACCGGGGCATCAATTTTACTGTCATCTTTGACATAGATATTGTGATTCATTTTATTTAATGGAGATTTCGAAAGCCTGTCACACATGAAGGAAGGCTGCCAGGTAAACAATAGCGGCCTATTGAAATCTTTGCCCGTCAGTAAATTATTCACAAATATGTGGCCGTCCCGCTCTTCGACCCCTGGCCCGGTGGCCGGATGCCATCCGAAATGATCCCCTTCCGCACTGCGGTTATCTCGACCGATACACACCATACTATTTACAAAAGTATTCTGATAGATTTTGGCATCAGAGCTGTTCAGGATCATTACCCCGTGGTCACAATCGACAAACACATTGCCCGCCACGGTCACACCCTTGGAAATCTCAAAAAAGAACCCGTTATCGCTGGGCCACAGTCGATCGGTAGCGACAGGCTTATTAGTATTCCCAACGCCCTGGACCCAGTTATTGATGAATACGCCGTCTACATTCCCGACGTCATACCAAATTCCATTAGAATACGGATGGTCGATCACGAGATTATCTCTGCACGTAACCCGATGTGACTGGTTGAATATTTTCACGGCAGCCGGGTAATATCCGGTAATGCGTTCAATATTATTGCGAGTGAAAATATTCTTCTCGAGTAGCACATCATTCGATGCCAGGATATAGATTCCTTCGGTGCTGGTATCGCTCACCTTGCAATGCCGGATAGTTAACGAATCTCCTCTGAAATATCCCGCGACCCGCGAACAATATGAAATGGTGAGATGCTCCAGAGTCGTTCCGACGACATCCTTTCCAAACTCCGACTCATCGGCAGGACCCTGGGGCTCGGTCCCTTCAATCTCAAAGGCCCGGTAAGCGTACTGGGAAAAAGTGATCCCACGGATAACCGGTCCACGATGGTCTGGTTTTTTTCCGTGCACCTTCTCCGTCGTTCTCCTGAGCGCTAGATTATATGCAGTTATTTCAATTTGATGCTCAGCAGGATCGACACCGATATATACTTCCTTGGTCTCATAATCAATGAAGTATGTATTTTCATCAACATTGCCGGCCCAGCCAACTGACTGTAAAAATTCCCCGTCCGCGAAGACCATATCGTTATTAAACCGGTGCAGCGGGGTTTTCCGCAATTCACGGTGTCGGCGCCACCAGCCTTGAGGGGCGGACGGAAACAGCCGGTCCCAGGATGTGACCCAGAGACCGTCACCGAGGTCTTCCCATTCTTCGGCCACATGGGTACCCTTGAATAAAGGCTGTTCATTTGCGTACGGCTGCATGGTAATGCCCTGGTTGAGCACCAAATCGCCAGTTCGGTAGATACCACCCCGCAAAACGATAGCATCGCCGGTTTTGACACGCTCGATGGCTGATTCTATCGTTGTCGGCTTCTCCAGGATTTTTCCATTTACTCCGGCATCTCCATCCGGTGCGACATAATAGATCGTGCCCTCAACATCAGGCTTATCATAAGTCTTTTGAATCGGACCGTAAGGCCCACCTGACGGAGCAGCCTCAAGAGATACCACACCTAAGACAACAATCAGTGCAAGAAAAATGGCGCCTGGTACTATATTGTATATCCGGGTGGTTTCTTTGAATTGCATTATCGCTCTCCTTCTTCTAATTACATTCGACTCTGACTATTCCCCGGTAAATTTCATTTCACTACTATACACTTTTTTGTCAATGTAATATTGTCCGATTTCAGCTGATATAAATATATTCCCGAGGCGAACTCGCCCGCATTCAATGTGACAAGATACTCCCCAGGATCTTTCACTCCGTCAACCAATTCTCTTACTACTTCACCACGCAGGTTATACACGGTCAGAGTTACACGGCTTTTCTTCGGTATCGAATAGGCTATTTCAGTTGTCGGATTAAACGGGTTCGGATAATTCTGGTCCATAGAAAATTGCCCGGGGATACCGTCATTTGCGGTAGGCTCCTCCACCGAGACAGGAATAACCCCAGACGTAAACTCAAAATTGTTCAACCAGAAAAGTTCCTCCTCTGCCGCCGAACCTCTGAATTTCAGATATAGGTCGTGTCTGCCGGAGACAGTATCGACTTCAGTCCTGAACGTATCCGAAACCTGAGGACCTTCGGGCTCCGGAATACCGCATTCCGCGATTTTCCGGCCAGTATCAATAGAGTCAAGCCACACTTCTACGACTCCGCCGCCCGTTGCAACCGTGGCTGATATATACAGGGAATCCGGCGCCCGGTGATAATCGGTACCAAACTCCGGATATACCGAGCTTCCAAATTCCACACCCGCATACATGGCCCAGTCCCCGGAATGAATATATCTCAAAACGTTCCCATCCCGCGCAACACCAGTTTTGTTTGCGGGATATTCGGCTTCGACAGGTGAATAGGCATCCCGATAAATATAGAGGTCGAAAACGGCTTCCTCTCTTCCGCGAACATACAATCCCTGCTGGTTCCCGGTGAAATCATTGAATTGCGTCTGCTCCCTGTCTAACTCAACCGCATTTATCGGTTCTCCGATTTGCGTCCACTGGTCACCTCCTGCACTATAATAACCGGAAATTGTGTGACCATGTCGGATCAATCGCAACCATACAACTGAACCGATCGTGTTTTCAACTTCATAGACTGTCGAATTAAAACTGAACCCCAGGACTGGCCCCGTACTATCAAGAGAGGTGTACACTTTTGCTTTGAGGTTTTCAGGCCCGTTAATAATCCGGAGACCGGCATTTTCCGAACTAGTATTCGGCTCAAAGTCCACCCTGGTTATCAAGGAATAATTATGCTCGCCGTCATTTTTTACTACAGTGGTCTCCCCCCGGTACGGAGTTAAAGTCAGCCATCCCGGCCTGTCAGTCAACGACCAGGAATTATCGGGCGTATATCCCAGAAAGGACCACTCCGGATTCAACGTAGTAGTTCTGAACATATCTGATTTGGGCACCATCCAGGGAATCCCGCTACTAGGCAGATCGGGGGTTGACACGGCCTTGCTCGACGGGAAATCAATATTAGGATCGCCGTTCACATCATACTGAAGCTGGCTCAGGAGTCCCTGACGCCCATGTGCCATCCAGTCGCTGCCAATACCCTGATAATATGCGTGCGATATCACCCAGCTGGTCCCGTCATCCAACATGACTGCCGGCGAAATATGGTTCGGCCTGTTAAATTCATCCGGTGTTCCAGAAAATATATCGGATCCACGCTGCAGGATTTTCCAATCGGATTCATCCTGTGATAAGGTATCGCTACGCATAGCGTACTGGGCGCCGGCCAGATGCTGCGCGAAACTATAGTAATAATACCCATTGTACTTCCACATAACCGGACCTTCAGCCCAGCCATAGGGATTCCCTTCAGAGTCCGGATTCAGCCAGGTTAAATCCAGGACTTTGCCCGTGGGTTGACCTTCGTCATTCAGTTCAACGATATGATTATTCTCACGGCCGTGTTTCACCAACAAATACCAGGTATTATAATCGTCATCGATAAAGATCGAATTATCAACCCCTAGTCCCGAGAGTTCTTGAGGTACTTGAACACGGGTGGGGCTACTCCAGGGACCTTCCGGCTGCTCTGCTGTGACGAAATACATACTACCACCTCCGCGGCCGAAGAAATGCCAGTATTGGTCGTTATACCGAATCAGATGCCCACCCCAGATGCCGCCGCCCGGCTCGTCACCATATTCGCTCCATGACGCCGAAACCGGCTGCGAAATTACCTCCCAGTGCACCAGATCAGTCGAATGGTATATTTTAGGGGTGGGATTAAACGAAGAGCCCGAAGTATAAAAATGATTCCAGACTTTCGTCAGCGTGGGATCCGGGTGATCACCCGGGATAACCGGATTGACGAAGGTGTCAAAAGAGGGGGATCGCGGAAAGGCGTTTGGCAGGAAGACTGCCATCATAATCACTGCAAGTATGATCTCTGTTTTTCGCATAGATGAAACTCCCCGATGTAGTTATCCTGCTTATGTGATAGCTTCAGAACCCGCAACAATATGGAAGTTCCTCTGCATTAATTTTTCATCTGGAAACAACAGTCGTGATACTCATCGGTGGTAATGTTGCCGTGAAATTTCCGTCTGTAACCTGGATTGGGGTGCGTTCTTCGACATTTTGTGTCTTTGTTGTTGTATACGGGATCACACTATTAATCACCCCGCCATTAAACTCGAATTGCTGATCGACTGCTTGCTCCCCATTGTTAATCGCAACTATCACAGCGGTGTCACCCTTGTACGCAGACACAGAGACATATTTAGTGGGATGTTCTGTCACGTCCACTCTATGGTAGCCGGGACGGATAAACCTACTAAATTGTGACATCACGTAACCCTTTTTCGTGATTGCCCCTTTTCTAAGATATGTTCCATCGCCAATTGGTCCATAATACCGCACTATGTACCACCAAACATATGCACTCATATTTGCATTCATACTTTTCAAGATGCTTTCGGCAGTCTGCATGGCACCAGTCCACCCTGTGTCAACGCTAACGTTGGTTGGGGGATTACCGCTGTTTATCAAATATTCAGTCATCCATACTTCTTTTTCCTTTTGTTCAGCGAGTGGATAAGATTCCAAGCCTCCTCCGTAGATATGTCCGCAGATTATATCTGTATTCGCAGAGGCTTGGGAATCGTTTAAAATGGGATCGGAATAGGATCGATCGAAATGGTACGATTCCGGAGCCATAACGTTCGTACCCGTGATAGCATGGGCATGGTCTCTCATGAACGTGAACATTTCACCCGAAGTCCATTGCGTCCATTCTCCAATATCCGGTTCATTTTGAACTGAAATCCCATAAACAGGTACGTCATTATCAGCCATATAAGCGACAAAAGAATCCAGATGGGCTGCATATGCATCATACATATCATACCGGACCCTGTAGTCACCCTCTTCATTAAATGTTTCCCGCATTTCAACCGGGGCATGCCAGGGAGAAGCAATGATAGTGGCGCCCATTTTATGAGCCGTCTTTGCCGCGGCAATACTTCGGCTCCAATTATCACTGTTTGATTCAACCATAAGCCGTAAAATCGTAAATCCGAGCTGCCCCTCTCCGATACCGAATGCAGTTTCAACTTCACCCGAAGTCATATCGGGACGCCATGCAAGTATATTTGATCCTCCGAACCCCCGGATAAGTTGATGAGTGCTGTCCAACTGGACAACTGCCGGTTTCACAATGATTTTTTCGTCCACGGTAAAATCAATGGTGGTATCATTCCTGACGGATATTCCGGTGAACTCTGTCGTTTCAATCCTGGGATAAGATCGGTCCGTGCTTTCTATGCGGACGTTATAATCTGATGCGCGGATTCCCGATACCGGTTTTTCGAAGCCGGAGAGATGAGAATCAATGCCTGGAGTAAATAAGACGTCCGGACTTCGGAATCCGGTTCCCATCACCATTTTTTTCACCTGTGTTTCATGACCAGCCTGTAATCGATAAAAGTACACTCCTGCCGGAACGCTTCGGCCGAATTTATTGAGTCCGTCCCACATTACGCTGTATGCTCCCCTGGATCTTTCGCCCAGAGAAATACTCCGGACTTCCCTTCCGAGCAGGTCATAGATAGTCAACCGTACCTCAGCGGAGTTCTTTAATTGGTACGGTATGGATGTAGTCGATGTAAACGGATTAGGGTAATTTTGCGCCAACTCAAAGCTAGTCGGCTGAGTATCTTCGCGATCGATTGATGTAGGAATCTGCAATGAATATTGGCCCGACCTGTCGGTGGTGGCAGAATGCTGAATCGTGGTATCACTCAAGTCGATAAATGTCACCAGGGCATTCCGGGCCGCGTCCGCAGGGGTGGTGACTGTTCCGTTGACATCCAGGGATTGTGCCAGCAACAGGAGCACCGGGGCAAATAATATAGCCCAAAAAATCATTGGCCGGAGGATAACACATGATGATTTATACGGTTTAAAAACACTCATAGCATTCCATTAATTAATTGAACTACTCAGGATAATACCCAGGTAATTCACCATTTAAATAAATCAATCCGCTCACAGAATTCATTGCATTGAAATTCACAATTGGATTCCAAAAGAAGTTTTGGCTAAAAGCCCTTCAAATTTCCTCAAAACTCCTGCTACAATTATTCTACGAACACAGTAACCCGGGACTTTTTCAATCCCGGCGATTCTATCGTCACTGTCACTTCCCCAGCATTCACTGACCCCGAGCGCACGATTGCAAGTACCCGCCCGTTGAATGCGTGACGCTCATGTGAGGGGAACGGCGTCATGTTGGTTGGGTCTCCATTATCGGTAGCGACTATTTCTCCCGGTCCTTCAATGGAGAAGGTGATTTTGTTATCTGCCGTAGGTACGGTTAAGCCGTTGCTGTCCGCCACTGTCACTTCGATGAAAGACAGGTCCCTGCCATCGGCTTTAATCACCGAGCGGTCGGCTGCGGCCACAAGGTGAGAAGGCTCCCCTGTTGTAATCACAACATCCTCAGCCCACTGTTTTCCATCCTTGTATGCAACCACCCGCAGTTCACCTGGTTGATATTTCACATCATCCCAGCGAAGACGGTATTGGTACTCATCCTTCGACTCGCGTCCGAGTGATCTGTCATTCAGGAACAATTCTGCCTCATCTCCTGACGTAAAAACGTGCACTGGCGTGACCTCCCCAATCCGATCCGGCCAGTTCCAATGCGGCAGGATGTGCGCCATTTTGTGATCCGGGCGCCAGCGGGATTGATACAGGTAGAACCTGTCTTTTTTAAATCCGGCCAGATCGATGATGCCAAAATATGAGCTGCGGGCACCGTAATATGGCGTTGGTTCGCCCAGGTAATCCCAGCCAGCCCATACGAACCCGCCTGCTACGTAGGGATGCTGTTCCAAGGATCGAAAAACCTTGTCTGCCGATGACCCAAACTCAGCGGTATACAATTCATACGCGCTGACATACTGGTTTTCCGGATCACCACCGGTGCTGTCGCTTACCGGAGCGCTAATTCCGTCGTAGACCGGGAATATATATGTTCCACGGGAACTGAGTGCGGCGGCATTTTCGCTGCTGATAATTACCTTCTCCGGATACGTCTGGTGAAATGATGGATAAAGCGGCTCCGTATTAATGCCTTCCAGATGATCGTACGCCGGTGCATTCCGGATTCCCTCTCCCTGATAATTCAGGCTGATAATCTCAACAGGATCGGGGAATCCCATTGGTGGTTTGGCAAAGTTCATAGACGTGGTGGTCGGACGGGTTGGGTCTTCCCCCTTTACGATATTATTCAGGCTGTCGGCCAATTTTGCGCCCTCCCTGTCTGTGTACTGCTCACCCACCTCGTTACCGGTACTCCACATGATGACCGATGGGTGGTTTCGGTCGCGACGTACAAGGGCACGCAAGTCCTGCTCGTGCCAGTCCGGGAAGATGAGGTGGAAATCCAGAGGTGTTTTCTTCCGTTTCCAGACGTCAAAGGTTTCATCTATGACAAGAAAGCCCATTCGGTCGGTCAACTCTAAAAATTCCGGAGCAGGCGGATTATGGGCCGTACGGATGGCATTTACGCCCATCTCCCTGAATTTTTCGAGCTGCCGCTCGGCCGCTCGTTTGTTGAAAGCCGCTCCCAATGCACCGAGATCATGATGTTTATTCACCCCCTTGATGTAAATATGTTCGCCATTGACAAACAGACCTTTGTTTGGATCGAATTTCAGCGACCGGATACCGAACTTTGTCTCATACCGGTCAACTATTTTATCTTTTTGTTTAAGGGTGGTAACCGCTACGTACATACGGGGCGTTTGGCTGGGCGGCGGACCCCAAAGATTTGGATCTTCAATAGTAACAGACCCGTTAATTTGACCATTTCCATTAGCTGATATTTTCGCCTCCATTGGATTCACTGAGGCGACCTGTTTTCTGCTATTCTCATTATTTTTGTCTATAGCAAAGATGTCTGTTAGGGCTACTACTTTGGCTGATCTGCTAGATTCATTATCGATGGTAACTTTTACGCTAATCGTAGCTGAATTTTCGGTAACGTCGGGGGTAGTGACAAATGTTCCCCAGTGCCCTATGTGAACTGGATTGGTTTTCACCAACCAGACATTTCGATACATTCCTCCGCCAGGATACCAGCGCGAGGAGTGGTTCGGATTATCCAGCCTGATAGCCAGTTGATTTACCCTGCCAGGTTTCATGTACGGCGTCAGATCCAGGCGCCAGGACGCATAACCAAATGGCCAGCCGCCTACCAGGCGCCCGTTCAGCCAGACCATGGCGTAGGACATAGCACCGTCGACATCCAGGAAGAACAATTTATTTGCATCAGATGCCGGGATCTCCAGTTTCTTGCGGTACCAAGCCACGCCGGGACTGGGCAAGCGTCCCATACCACCACTGACTTCGGTATCCCAACCCTCCAGAAAAGGTCCATCGATAGCCCAATCATGTGGCAAATCGACCTGTTCCCATGCATTGTCATCAAAATTAAGTTGAACGAACGGAAAATCGCCTCCCGGATTACCTTCCGGGCGCTCATACCGTTTGGCGGGATCAGCGATAAAATCGTTGCCGGTAGGTATAATCCAGGGTTTCAGCACTTTGTTTTTCGAGACTACTCCCTCCGCTTCAGTAGGTTTGGAGTCTGCTGGTTTATCGTCATCGTGCTCTTTAACCTCGGGCCGCACGTCGTATATCAGGCTGTCCGCCATGGCCCGCGAGTCGTATTTAAAAAAACGCCAGCCTTTATTGATCGCAATACGTTCTCGGGGAACGTTCCCGGAGTTTGTCGCGGTAATTTGTGCAAACGGAATGGTTGCCAGGCATAGCAGGATAGTCATTACCTTCCACATATTCGAACCTCTGGCTCGACCCAAGGATTTTAGGAATCCGATGGATTCATACGGATTTTGTACCATTTTAATCCTTTTGATGAGCAGGAATGGCAAAATTGACGGTTTATCTCTGTATTTTCTATGGATCACTTCTCAATGCCTTCCCAGGAATCCGTCCTGAAGGGTGCGGCAGGCAGGCCTTCCTTGTTATACAGATTGGCATCCTTTGGATTATCCGCCCAGGCATACCGCACGGCCACCGGATTTTCCACCTGCTCACTCCAGACGACAACCTGATCTCCTCTGATTTTGGCATCGGCCCAGACGAATTTTTTATCGGGGCCGGCAATCGCAAAGCCATGGAGTGCTTCATCGCCTATAGCCACCAAGCCGCTCCCGGTATGTGTGAAGGACAGAATTATCTTTTGACCCTCTTTCGTCAAAGATTCGTAAATCGGCCCCGAGTACACGATATCATCGTTACCGTAGGCCACCTTTTGCGCAACACGGGCCAGCCGGTCTCCCACATCCTTTTTGTTTAGGGGATGGATATCGTTCCACTCACCGATATCGATCGTTACTGCCATCCCGGTATTCGGCAGCGACAAGGCCTTCATCTGGGATTCCCGGAGCAGGGCCCAGTTACTTTCGGTGGGTTGCGGGTTGGCCTCCATAAAATTCGGGAGCTGAACAAAGAGGAACGGTAATGTTTCCTGGTGCCAGTGCCCGCGCCAATCCCGGATTAATGAGGTGAAGAGCTCCCTGTATTCAACTGGCCTGCTGGTATTCGACTCCCCCTGATACCAGATAACACCCTTGATACGAAAATCCAGAAGAGGAGCAATCATTGCGTTGTATAATCCCACCGGTTTCCAGCGAATAAAAGTCTGGCCCCGCAGCGGTTCCATCCTGGCACCAAGTTTATATTGCCACTCCCCCTTCAAATCTATGGTATCGCCTGCTGCAATAATCTTGTAAGGCTTGTCGACCGCGAACCCGCCTCGACCGCGGTTGTTAATGACCCTGAGCACAATCACATTTGTACCTTCTTTCAGAACGCCAGCAGGAATTGCGTATCGTCGCGGCGGATATTGATAACTTGTAGTCCCGACGAATTCCCCGTTTACAAAAGTCGAATCCGCATCGATAATTCTTCCGAGTTTTAAACGGGCCGGATTATTGGCCATGGACGCCGGGACCTCCACTTCCTTTCGAAACCAAACAACACCATTCACTGATCCCAGACTTTCGTTCGCCCAGTAACCCGGTATCGACATGGTTGACCAATTCGTGGGGTGAAACTCGGAGCTATACCACGGTCCTGTCGGGTTTTTGTAGCCCCTATCTTTTTCGCGTAATACTTGATACCATTGATCGATCCGTTTCTGATCTTCCCTGCGTATTCTCTGTATCAGCGTACTATCCTTGAATCGCTGAGCTTCATTGTAGTATTCCGGAAACTGCTTCAGCCCCTCTTCGCTAATCCATGCCTGGGCCGGCGATCCGCCTAACGCAGAATTGATTAATCCGACCGGTATTTCATATTGTTCATGTATCGCTTTGCCGAAAAAGTAGGATACCGCTGAAAAATTCAGCACCTGATCAGGTGTCGTTTTTTTCCATTTTCCACCAGGAAGATCAGATTGCGGACCGCTGAAATTATAGGTATCCGGTACTTCGAAATACCGAATCTCGGGATATTTTGCAGTGGCTATCTCGTCTTCATAGAGCGGACTCACCCGCTGCATGTTTAGTTCCATATTGGACTGGCCTGAACAGACCCAGATGTCGCCGATTAATATATCCCGAATCTTCAGCCTGTTATCGCCGCTGATTTCCATGGTATACGGTCCACCGGCACGCATTTTTGGTAAAGTAATCTGCCAGCGCCCCTCACTGTCTGCATTGGTGGTATAGGTCGAATCGATAAAATGGAGAGTGACCTCTTCACCCTGTGATGCCCATCCCCAAATATCGACGGCCGTATCTCTCTGCAAAACCATACCGTCACTAATCAGCTTGGGGAGTTGCACCGCTCCATCTGCAACAGAAAGGGACAGAGTGAGAACAGCGATAGTCAGGAAATGGAATTTTAATAAACGCTTCACGATAACACTCTCATTTCTTTTTCAAAAAAAACAGGATCCAGTCTATTCTCTCCGCTGTCCGGAGGGGCTCATTTGATAAACAATCGCAATACGTTTTCACTGGTATTAGTTTTTATTTTAGTAACACCAATTTTTTCATTTGGGTATGTCCCCCGGCCATCATTTTGTAAAAATAAATCCCCGACGGAAGGTCGAAGGCGTGAAAGGTCACTTTATGCTGTCCGGCGGAATACTTCCCGTTGGCTAATTGGGCAACCTGCCTTCCGAGAGAATTATATACCACGAGGGTCACATCTCTATCCTGATTCAGCATAAATTCAATCGTTGTCTCCGGATTAAACGGGTTCGGGTAGTTTTGGGACAGGTGAAATGTCTTAGGAACTTTGGAAGATTCGGTTACCCCGGTTACTCTATCTTCAGAAACAAATGTTGTAACACTCTCTTTGTCAAGAGTGGCGGTGAAACTACCCCCGGATACAGTGATATCTGTTACCTGTTCGGCATTTTTCCTTTCAGAGGTCACATATCGGCTGAAATACGAAGCCGATCCACCATCCAGGGTGAAGGTCTGTTCTTGTGAAGAATCACCAGTATTGATGGCTACGATTACAATTGTGGAATCGGTTGTATAGGCACTCACATATACCTGTGCCCTTGGTTCAACTGAGGCATTCACCCGGATATATCCCGGACGTATAAACCGGGAATATTGTGACATAATATTGCCGCGCTTTGTAATTTCACCTTTTTCCGAATTATCTTCAATATCATCTCCCTGCCAGTCTTCCCCATCGTGGATTGGACCGTAAAACCGGACGATGTACCACCAGATATACGCGTTCATACCCGAGACCATACAATCATGAATTTCTTTCCCGGTACCTAATACGGCGCTCCACGAAATGTCGGTATCCAAGTGCTCGGTCATCCACAATTCTTTCCCCTTTTCCCACGCTAACGGGTACGGATCAAGCCCTCCTCCGTATAAATGGCCGCCAACAATAGATAAGTGGGCGGCAGCAATAGAGTCATTCAGAATCAAATTTGAAATCGTCTTGTTGAAATTATAGGATTCAGGAGCAATTACGGGAACACCGATTGATTCGGCATTCTCTTTCAAAAACCGCGTCATCTCCTCGGCATTCCAGTCGCAAGATTCATAGCTCACTTCAACATCAGGTTCGTTCTGAACCGAAATAGCGTACAACGGCACACCATTGTCAGCCATATAATCGGCGAATGATTTTAAATGTGCTGCATAATCGTCGTAAGAATTTTCACTGAGCCTGCCACCGATCGTGCTATTATTGGATTTCATATGCGCCGGAGGCGACCACGGTGAGGCTATGATTTTTGCTCCCATAGAATGAGCAGCCTGGGCCGTAGCCAGGTTTTGGCTGTATTCATTTTCCTGGAGAGGAATTCTGAGCCGAAGGATTGAAAAGCCTAACTGTCCCTCGGCAGTTCCAAAGGCCTTTTGAATCTCTCCGGATGTCATATCTGGTCGCCACGGAAGTATATTTGCCGCCCCAAATCCACGGATAACCTGTTCCGTGCTGTCCAGATAAATTGTTGCCGGACTACTGGTCCTTGCATCAACCTGTACCGCACATATTAATACTGCGGTAATTGAAAACAAATACGTCCGGATACTTATTCTTAGCCATCTCCCTTGATTTTTCAACTAAAGCCGTCCTTTCCACTACGTCGGCAATCTGTGGTAAAATAATTAGAGTCTCTTATGACTGAAGCACCTTTGGTGAAGTCGTATTTCTATTTTGCATATTCAAGACTTTTGTTCTTTCCCGGAAGATCCTGTGAGCGAATGCGTTCTCAGCCAACGGACTCCATATCGAATCACTTATAGTTCAAATTCTTAAATAAGAAGCCTGTCCTCCCCTAAGATGTAATAGCATCCTAACTTGGTATTTTGAGATTTGGCAATTGGATAAAAACAAAAAATAGCGGGAGTAAAAAAATACCGATGAAGCAATAGAGTAAAAACAATTATGAACCATAGCTCCCAACGCTACCCCATGAGATGAATATACTGGTGACTACGACAATGATTGTCATTGCAGCCCTGAGTTACAGGTAATTTTCATTCTTTGATTCAAACCAACCCCTTACACGATAGTAAATAGCCTGTCCATTAACTGGACAGGCTACTTACTTCGTGATATGTTACCGATTTCTTCCCTACAAGGGAGAGAGCGATAACATGATGAAAGACATTATTTCAGCAGAGTTAGCTTCTTCACACTCTCAAAGTCACCAGCGGTGATCTTATAGAAATAGATACCAGAGGCTAAATGAGAAGCGTTGAAGTTTATTGAATGATACCCTGCATCCATATTGGTATTGACAAGTTTTTCTACCATCTGTCCCCGGATATCATACACCACCAGGCTAACATCGGCCTGCTTCGGTAATGCGAAGTCAATGGTCGTGACCGGGTTGAACGGGTTCGGATAGTTCTGATTTAACGCAAACTCATCGGGAATTGCGTTATCACCAGGATCAATACCAGTCGGAACTTCTATCGGATCCCCAAGGTCTACAAATACATCCCTGATTTCCAGTGCGGTGGTTGTACTATTGTTCGTGGCAAACGCAATGGAATTGAACATATCAGTAGCCAGCGGGTCGTGATCGTCGATAGCTGTGCTCCAGAACTTATAGTTATCATCATCCTTGATCAGCTTGAACCGGAGTTCGCTGGTTCCGTCACTTTGAGGTTGGACGGAGATCTCGAAATTATATGTTCCTGCGCCTGCAACAGCGTCCGCCGGCCATTGCATTTTGCTGCCCAGGACATAATCATTCGAACCGTTTGTGCTCAGCCACGGTCTGTCAACCACGGCACCAAAGGTTCCGGTTTCTCCAATACCCTGCCAGCTGACCAGATCGGCATCGCCGCTCAGCGGAAGAAGCAGGTAACCGGAGCTATAATCCTCAGTACCATTCCAGACATAGCCATGCGCTTCTGTTGAATCCAGGGTACCGGCGCTGTCGCTCTGAAAGAGCCCGAACCGGAAACTGCTCCAGTCTTCAAATCCGCCATCTACGAATGTGACGCTACCCTTGACAATGATTGCTTCCTCCGTTGACGGTTTGACCGGTCCACCAAAACCACCCCGGACCGCTGACCAATTGGTAGCAGCATCACCGGAAATCGTTGTGTTGCCATCAAGTTCTCCAGGAGTCAGAGTCCAGGTTCCACCACCGAACCGATCGCCGATAAAGCCCCAGTCTTCAACGTAAAAGGCTTCAAACGGAGGCTCAGGTACCGTGATTGGGTCACCACGATCAACCTGTACAGCCATCAGGTTGAATGCACTCATGTTTGTTTCAATACCATCACCAACACCAAAAGCAACACCGTTGAACTTCGTGGAGACCTGCGCAGTGTCGATAACTGTTCCGCCGAACCAGTAGAGCGAATCCACATGATACATGAACCAACGGACTTCATTTGTGCCATCGCCCTGCGGCTGCACGGAAAAAGCGAAGTCATAGACGCCCTCGGCAATCTCTGCCCGGCGTGGTGCCTGATTGATTGCGGCAATAGGCCCACCGTTATTACTCCAGGTACTGTTCCAGCCGCCACCACCATTAATCGTCCAGATCGTCCCTGCTCCACCGCCGCCGTTGGCCATGTCGGTCGTTCCAGAGCGTGGTGTCAGTTCGTAGCCGTAATGGAGATTGCCTTCCAGTTCCCACATCGCCGAGTCGGTATATTGATAATTCAACGTACCGCCATCAGGATTGCTAAGAGAATCCGTCTGGAGGGTCAGCGCATACCGTAAAGGAACATAGCTAGCGCCAGGTCCACCATCGACATACTCAAACTGACCATTTACAATAATTGCCTCTTCGGTTGTGGCTTCAACTTCGGTTCCAAAACCGCCACGAATAGTCGCCCAGGTCGGCGGTGGTCCATCGGATCCCATACCGGCATCCCCTACACGCGTGGTTGAGTCATTCAGGATTGGCCAGCCGTCTCCGCGGTTGGTTGCACCCCAGTCAGATACATAAAAGGACTGGAACGGTGCCTCTGGTACGATGATGGGAGCACCACGGTCTACTTGGACGGCCATGACGTTAAATGCGCTCATGTTTGTTTCAATACCGTCACCGACACCAAATGCGATACCGTTAAATTGCGTGGTAACCTGTGCAGTATCAATGACTGTACCACCAAACCAGTAGCTCTCCTTATCCGTATGGAACATATACCAACGGACTTCATTGGTGCCGTCGCCCTGCGGCTGCACGGAAAAGGCGAAGTCATAGACGCCTTCGGCAATCACTGCCCGGCGTGGTGCCTGCTCGATCGCGGCAATTGGCCCACCGTTATTACTCCAGGTACTGTTCCAGCCACCGCCACCATTAATCGTCCAGATCGTTCCTGCTCCACCGGCGCCGTTAGCCATGTCAGTCGTTCCAGAGCGTGGTGTCAGTTCGTAGCCGTAGTGGAGATTGCCTTCCAGTTCCCACTTCGCCGAGTCGGTATATTGATAATTCAACGTGCCACCATCCGGATTACTCAGTGAATCCGTTTGCAGGGTCAATGCATAGCGCAGGGGAACGTAGCTTGTACCTGGGCCTCCATCGACATATTCAAACTGTCCACTTACAATAATGGCTTCCTGGGTGGTTGCCTGGACTTCTGTCCCGAATCCACCACGAATCGTTGCCCAGCTCGGCGGCGGTCCATCGGATCCCATGCCACCATCTCCAACACGGGTGGTGGAATCGTTTAAAATCGGCCAGCCGTCTCCGCGGTTGGTTGCTCCCCAGTCTGATACATAAAAGGAGCTGAACGGTTTTGTTGGAATAGCAATGGGACTTCCAAGTTCGGCTTTGACATCACTGAGGCTAACGCTGTTAAGAGTAGACTCTGAGATACCGTTTCCGCCGTTGATGCCAACGCATATCCCGTTCAGTTTTGTTGTTACTTGCATCGTATCGATTGCGCTACCGGCGAACCAATAGCTGTTGTCCGGTTTCGTCAAGAACCATCTTACCTCATTAGTACCATCACCCTGCGGCTGGATGGAGAAGGCAAAATCGTATACACCGGCAGTCATTTCCGCACGGCGAGGAGCCTGGTCATAGACGCCCATAGTCATGGTACCTCCACTCCAGGTGCTGATCCAGCTGCCACCATTAACTGCCCAAACAGAGCCGTTTCCACCCTGTCCGCTGGTCTGATCGTTCGCACCAACACGTGGTGAAAACATGTAACCGAAGGTCGTATCTTCCCTGCCGGTCCATGCAACAGAGTCTGTGCCTGTATACTGCAATACTCCGGCGCTGTCATGGTGGAACAGTCCGTACCGAAGCGGACTCCAGCTTGTCAGGCCACCGCCAACTAACTCCAGTTTTCCCGTAACTACGATGGCTTCACTCGTAGTCGCCGTCAATGTATCAGAAAAGGCGCCGCGGATCGCAGCCCACTGACCATCCGGCGGGCCACCGTCTCCCATAGTAACTTCGCCGGCTCCAACGCCGCTAATTCCCCAATCGGCATTACCGCCTGATCTGCCACCAAGGAATCCCCAAGTATTGACTTCCGTGTTTCTTAATTCTATATCGTCCAAGTAATAAATAGTGGTATTACCGTCGCCATCAGCACCGGAGGCGTGCATGCCCAGCGCTATGTAAACAGTATCGGTCAGGCTAGAACTATTGGCAATATCGATACGAATGGTTTCCCAGTCCGTGGATGCGCCTTTCGCACGGTAATACGATCCGAGCGCAACGTCCGCCTCACTATTATTAAACACAGCGGACGGCTCGGTATCATACGCTTCAACGTAGATATCCTTCCAGCCGACGTCCCCCTGGGCAAAGAATCCCTTGAATTTTATTTGGGTATAATCAGCCAGAGTTGCACCGGACGGCAGGACAACCTCCATTACCGGAGCGGCATTATAGTTGTGTACGATACATTTGAGCGCGTTGCTTCCAGACGCAACGGTATCATCCACCACCACTGCTTCGAGATCGGTCTCATACCACCCGATCGTGTGGAGGGAATCACCAACGGTGTACTCCTCAAAATTCTCACCCTGTGCCTGGAGTGAACCAGCACTTAAAAACATTACGGAGAAAATGAGGGTAAATAAAACGCTAATCCGTTTCATAGATTTACCTCTTTCCTTTTATGGTTTAGTTATTTTAAGAGAACCAGTTTCTTGGTAAACGATACGTCATCACTCTGCAGACGGTAGAAATAGACCCCGCTGGGCAAATCGGTTCCATCAAAAGTTGCCGTATATGTACCCGCTGCTTTCCGGCCTTCATACAGCGTTACAACTTCTTGACCAAGACTGTTGTAGACAGCCAATACCACATGATCCGTCTTAGGAACGCTGTATTTTATACTGGTGGTCGGATTAAATGGATTGGGGTAGTTCTGTTCCAGAGTAAACGCCGTAATGGTTCCATCAGATTGTGGAGAAAGTCCAGTTGTCGGATCTTTACCGGTTTCCATCCAGGTATGTATGCGATCGACTTCGTCAGATCTCTGTGCTTTCCACTCTTCATATTTATCCGGGAACCAGTGATACAGGTCACCAAGCGGAAATTCTCCCATACCGGCTGTCAGCAGGGTATCATTTTCGTATGCCATATTTTCCGGGAGTGGCCAGGTTTGATTATATCCTGCTTCCGGCTTATAAGCCCAATTCGTATCTTCGTTCGTATCCCATTTTTTCAGGAGCCAGGCCTTCAGGCTATCATGGTTGGTTGCCGGTTCAATGAACCGTGGATTCACATCTTCATAGAGAAAAGCTCTGTTCATCAGGGGGTGCACCCTGTTCCCATCTGCATCGGTGGAATCCATAAAATCCATCGTCGCCTGGTTTAACATTGGCTGGGGCATTGGAATTAAATCTTCTTCCCTGTTTTGGTATTTTTCTTTGCTATACGGATTATTTTCCATCCAGTCTAACAGCCAATCTTCATAGATATAGCTGGAATGGGTATATAATATCTGCCGTTCAGGATCGGTAAAATCCACCTCAAAACCGAAGGAATCGACCTCTGCAATTGAAAAAACGCCGCCGTTCGGTTCTGCGCCCTCCGGTACCTGTGCCGGGATATATCCATACATAAACGGATTCACAAAGATAGAATTCGTCACATGCATGTTATGCCACCAGCCGGATTCCAAAGAAAACATGGCAATATTCAGGAAGGTACAGTGGTTAAAATGGACATTATCGCTCCATTCGGCGCCTTCCTGCATGAGTACATAACCCATATTTGCGAAGGTGGTGTTTTCAAACAGGACACTATCAATATGCCAGCCGCTGGATTGATACGGAAACGAAACCGCGCGGCCGTAATACCTGAAATGCGGATCGACGTTATTCCTGAAATAGCTATTTTTGAAAATCCCCACAAAGTGATCGGCTGTTATACTGACCGAACCGCTGCCATTTGTTGTGCTAGGGGCATAATCAAAAATGACTCCCTCAAAAACACCGCGTTCCTGTTCGTCCGGATCAGGATCATCGGCAAAACGTAATGCCGAACCGATCTGGTTTCCCTGCACGTCGGCATATCGCAGCCAGACGTTCTTCAGGGTAATATCTCCATAGGTAAGAATATTGTATTCCGTATCGATACCACCGCTGGAGGTCCACATAATCTGCGGAGGAGCACTCGCCTGGGTGGTTCCGGGTGTCGGCCCGACGATTTCCAGCGTTTCTCCGACGTCAATCTCTATGGTGGATGTTAATACGTAATAATCATACGAGGTCAATTTAAATACCGTGTTATTAATTGACCCATCAGCTTGGGCGGCTTCAATTGCATCATTCAGGGTACCCTCCTGACCGGATTCAATTGCCCCTTGTACATACACTGTATCCTTCTGTGCATGCAAGGGCACCGCTCCTATCACTGTAATACACAGCAATATTAGCAATTTCCTCATAGTTCTCTCCTCCTTTACTGAGTTCTCATTATCCCCGCAACACCGACATTTTTTTCACACGTTCGACAGCCGTATTAATACCTGAGGCGAATGCCTAAATTTGCTGTCATACCATAATTTTGGACATTAGTAAATCCGTCAATCGACCGTTGTGCTGAAATATTTCTCTCATCGTTCAGGTTGGTAATATCCAGGAAAATTTCTGTTCCCTGCCACGGCAGCTGCTGCCGCGCCGACAAATCAACACGAAAATAATCTTTTGTATAACCGTCCTGTTGTGGATACCGGCCGACATAGCTCACGGAATTCCCCTGATAGATAATCGACAACCGGGTGGAAAACCCTTTGTAGTCGTATCCGATATATGAGTTAACAACATTCTCCGGCTGATCGACGAGACGACCGGTTCTGGAACTGTCGATAAAGGTAAATGTTGGTGGCCGGGTAGTATAATCGGCAATCAGGTCATATAATGGATAGCGGGTTTCCGATTCGATATAGCTGTAGTTTACACCGAAAACCATGCCATCGAACGGAAAAGGGAGATACCATAAACTTGTCTGGAGATCCAACTCCAGCCCCTGTACCGTCGCTTTATATGGGCTATTGATATATTTATGGAGGGTAATTCTGGCGTCTGGATTCGGTCCCGGATTTTGAAATCGCTCAATAGAATCGAGCCCGGCTTCTTTTGTATATTCATTCAGTTCAAAAGAGGAACTATAGGTAAAATCTTCGATAGTTTTATGAAACGCACCAATGGAAAGTAAGCCCAACTTACTTCCATGAAACGAAACATTCACATCATGATTAAAAGCCTCAGCAGGTTTCAGATTGGGATTACCTGCATATACCTGGTTGCTTTGGGTAATAGTATATTTTGGGGATAACTGATGGTAGTCAGGTCTGGCAAGGGTTTGAGTATAGGCATATCGGATATCCATCCAACCGAATGGAGAATATCGAACCTGCCCCATCGGAAGCCAGAATTCGTTTTCAGGCTTAGCGGTAACAGGGTACATGACCTGAGTCTGGGGATTTCTTCTGTCCCGGGCATTGTATGCAAAATATTCCGACGTGACCTTCTCATAGCGCGCGCCGCCGATTATCATGAATTTCAGGATGTTAATCCGCGACATCAGGTACCCGGCATAGTAGTTCTCCGTATATTCGTAATCATTAGCCAGCCGCTGATAGGGACCATCAAACCATCCACCGGGATCTGTGGCGGAGCCAGCCGACTCGAACTCTGGGTTGCCGTGGAGATAATCTATCATATTGTTCAGCATGCCAGCGCGTGGCGCATAATAGAATTGGCCAAACCTGTCATTCAGGAATGGAGAATAGAGATCATCGTCTCTCGCAGTGAATTCAGCCGCGGGAAAGAGGCCGTTTGAATTCGACTCTAAATCAAAATTGGAGGCCAGGGAGTCCATCATCCTGTATTGAATAGAACCGGGATTGTTCGCTCCACTTAAGCCGGCGTACGGCGTCGACTGATCATTTGTGTTTACCTGGTAATCATACTGTCCGCCGAATTTGATATATCCATTAATGCGAGAAAACAGATTAAACGGAACGATAAAATCACCCTTAAATGTAGATTTTTGTTCTTGATACGTACTGTTAAACAGGCTAACTGAGCGGACAACAGCCGTTGAATCACCGAAATAATTCACCAGGTGCGGCAGACTGTCCGGTACCACGTTATCTTCGACATTATTTGATTGTATTCCACCGGTCTGGTTAAAAGAATAATACGGCGAATCATTTAGTTTATTGGTGGATGATGTATAGGCGACAGCTATATCGGTCGACATAAACCCTAAATCGTAATCGAGCTTCAGGGAATTTACCTGCTGGTCGATGGTATTTTTCCCATGGCGGAATGACCAATTAATATCACCGCCCGAATAATCCAGTCCCTGGTTATAATCGTTATAATCCGAATTCAACCGGGCAAACATATTTACGGCTTTGAGATTTCCGGAAGGCAACATATAGTCCAATATCAGATTTGCCCCATATCGGTTCCTTCTTTCAATATGCCGGTTCATGGTAACACTTGACACCCGGACCGGGGGAAAACCATTCGGTGAAATCTCTGTAGAACGTGTACTATACGAGGCAGTCATGTTATCTGCATCCCGGTCGTATGATTCGGCATTGACCAGCGCATAAACGCCGAGTAATTCGTTATAGAACCGATCGCTTCCAGACAGGACCGCACGATAATTTCCGTATGTATTACTTTTTGCGGTGTACCCAGATTGCCAAAGCATGTTGAAATGTCGCTCAGAGGGTGCTTCCCGCAGCTCCATATTTACTGTACCACCTATGGAGTTTGCATTCATATCGGGCGTCAGGGATTTAAAAAGTGAAATTGTTCTTATCATATAAGGAGTTACCATTGTGAGATCGACACTTCGGTCATTATTCAGGTTGCCTGAAGTGTTTTCGAGTGAAGATACTCCAATCTGTGAACTTCCCGTGGCGGAGAGCTTAATCCCTTCGATTTCAATGGAATTATACTTCGGCGAGAGCCCCCTGATGACAACCTTATTTGCTTCGCCTGAACTTTTCTGCGTTGAAACCCCCGGCAACCGTCCGATGGCTTGTGCAGCGTTAAAATCCGGCAGTTCCCTGATTTTTGCCTCTGACACGACATTGGATATTTTATCGGATGAGAGTTGCTGGTTAATCGCCTGTAACTGTCCTTTCGACTGCGCAGTCACCACAACCTCTTCTCCGCGCACGGTCTCATGTACCATCTCAAAATTCACTATCGTCCGTTCGCCCGCCTCAACAGTTATCTCTCTCTCTATTCGCTTGTACCCGATATAGGCGACAGTTAAAGTGTGTGTACCGGCGGGAACCCCATTAATCTGATATTGACCATGGAGATCGGTCGCCGCCCCCATAGGATTATTACCAAGAATTACGACATTGGCACCGGCCAGCGGTTCTCCGGATTCTGAATCCTGGACGAGACCTCGTACTGTTCCTGACTGGGCTTGCAGGGAGTAAGCTGTAATGAAGATTGTTAATACACTTATGCCAAATACCTGCGTAATTTTCTTAAATCTTTTCATCGGAAATTTCCCCTACCTGTTGGATAAAAGAGGTAATCAGAACGAAATGGATTCTCTCAAACAAATATGAAAAACCTAAAACGGTTGTCGTCATATTGTTCCCAATTTTTCAGAATGTTATATCAGGGTCTGGTATACGCAGATTGTCAGCACCAGATTTATATACCGAGCGCCTATGCTCTCAATCTTAAATTGTTTAGAAACGCGGAATCAGACATGGAAGAGCTCCCATGCTTTTTGTCACGTTAGTACGGACATTGCAATGAATAACTCTGATTATTCACCCATAAAACCCGTACTAACAAATTGATAAATAATAGGATAGCCACCTATTATATCAAAAAAGTAGTCTCATTTATGGTGCAGGGAGATTAAATAGGTTCGATCCTTATTGAACCGTTTCAATAATGAGGAATTTTAACGAAAAAGGCAAGTAAAAAATGTCAAAGGTGAATCAAATATGGTGCCCGGTAAAGCAATTGGGATACACTTTTAATCCCTGCCTCATAGAATGTTTAGTATATTGCCTCGTCTGATTAGCCTGCACACAGAAATTATTTCCTCATCAAGTGAAACCACATAAGTGAATTTGTAGGTGCAGGACTTTCATGGCGGAATCCGCCCAGATGCTGTCCCTGAAGGGTGACGGACAAGGAACTCAGGCTGTGAAGCTTTGAAACTGCAATTTATCTGTTTCAGTTACAAATGTTTACCGAATTAACGTAGAATTATAGAACACAGCAAATAATATTGGATAATTATTGGTTAGATGATTACAGGATTGTTTGTTACAAATTATTAGTAAACCGCACCTCACGGAAAAGTCAGGACTCGATACTCCGTGTCGAATCCCGAACTACAAATTCAGTTTCCAGTACAGTGCGCTCAACCGGGAGTATTTTTGGCGACTCGATATTCTTTATTAGAAGCTCGGCCGCCTTCTGCCCTATCTCGTATTGAGGAGCCCTGATGGTGGTGAGCGGCACGGGATAATTCCTGGCGTAGTAGATATCATCGTTGCCGATAATTGAGACCTCATCAGGCACCTTGATATCTAATTCTTTCAGCGCCATAATGACCGCAAGTGCCTGCTGATCATTGAAACAGACAATCCCAGTTGGATATTCGGATCTTTCCCTCTTTTGAAAATATTCTTTTGTCTTTACAAAACTTTCGTCATAACTGGAGCCAACCGATACAATCATATCATTGGAAAACACCAACGAACTTTCGCTGAACGCGTGACGAAAGCCCTCTATGCGTTCTTGCGTGTGTGATGACTGTGGCGGTCCGGCAAAATGGACAATATCTCTGTGGCCATTATCAATCAGATATTTGACGGCTTTCTTTATCGCAGCAATATTATCAATCGCAACCACATTTGCATGAATACCCTTAACATCTTCCAGCAGGACAAACGGAAAATTAATGCGTTTCAGTTTAAACAGGTGCTCAATCTCTACGGTGCCCTCTACAATAGGGGCAATAATTGCCCCGCGAATATCTTTGGCTGAAAATAGATGAGAGAACTGCTGCTCGCTTTCATGATCATTTTCGGAACTGGTCACAACAAGTGAGTATCCCTTACTTTTCGCATAATCACGGACACCGGTGGCAATTGAGGTATAAAACGGATAATTCAAATCTTTAATTATGATACCGATACTTTTAAGGAGTTTCCCGTTTTTTAAATTTCGCGCAACGCCTTTGGGACGGAAATTTAATTCCTTCATTATTGCCAGAATCCGATCCCGGGTGGCGGGTTTTACAATATTTTTTCCATTAATAACGGCGGACACTGTCCCTTTGGAAACACCCGCCTTATTGGCTACATCTTCGATAGTGACCTTGTTCATTTTAAAACCTGCTAGTGTAATTATTGAACTGCATCAAAACGTTTCAAATTTTCCAAATTTTATATTAATCGGATGAGCGCAGATTATCAACATATTTCTAAAATAATGATTCCAGCGATGGTTCAGATATTTATGCGTAATCCGAATAATGTGAAAAAATATTTTGCTCATTGTACCCATAGCAGGATTCGAACCTGCGACACCCGGCTTAGGAAGCCGGTGCTCTATCCAACTGAGCTATATGGGCGTGTTTTAGAACTTCAGTGTTATCGTGTTCAGGTATTCACGTGTTAAAGTGCTTCATCCCGAACGGCAAAAATATACACTCAATACTGGTCGATTTGAAGCGAAAACTAAATCTCCAGGTCTTCACGCACACTCTGCAGCGCTTCGATGACATGCCGGATATGGTCATTCAGATTAATCCCAAGATCATCGGCTCCTGCGCGGATGGCGTCCCTGTCCACGGAGGCGGCAAAGCTGGATTGCTTCAGCTTTTTTGTTACCGATTTGACCTTCATATCACCAATACCGTTGGGGCGAACCAGCGCGACTGCAACGATAAATCCCGAGAGCTCATCGACGGCGTAAAGCGTTTTCTCCATCAGCGTCTCCCGGCTAACGCCTGTGTAATCCGCGTGGCTCAGGATTGCACGGGTAATCTCTTCGGGATAGCCATGATCCCTGAGTATCTCCACACCGACGAACGGATGTTCATCCTTGGTCGGGTGTTTCTCATAATCCATGTCATGCAGCAGACCGACGATGCGCCATTTCTCCACATCTTCATCGAAATACTCAGCATACCATTGCATCCCAGCCTCGACCGCCAAAGCATGTTTACGCAGGTTTGTCGATTTAGTCTGTTCATGCAGTAATGTCAATGCATCTTCTCGTGAAAATTCCATATCATCTCCCTTCCCTGTGCATGAATTTGTCAATTATTCGAATATCCGGCATACTCAATTCCTCCGGAACATAATGATTGGCGCCAAAGATACGGTGCACCTCCGCATCCGGATATATTGTCCGCCAAATCGCTAATTGGTATCTGTCAAATATAAGATCCTGCATTCCCCAGAGAAATAGTTTCGGGATATTATCCAGCCGGGTCCGGGATTCCCAGAGATGGCGGAGCCAATTTTCAGATGAATGCAGTGAGCGGAGCATTTGCCAGGTGGCGTATCTTGACTCCCTGGAATGTAGTGGGCGTGTGTATTGTGAACGGGTTTTCCGGATAAAGTGCAACGGATTTGAAAATCCGAACGGCATGATAAATTTGGCAAAAACGTTTTGTTGAATATGCAATTGAAGCGTCCATCCAGAACCGAGAAGCGAGCTAAACAGATTAAACTTAGCGAACTGTCTGACAGGCCACATGAAACTATTAAAAACCAGTATATTACGGATTTCTTCGGGGTGACTTAAAGCATAGGATAGCCCAATTGGTCCACCCCAATCATGTACTACAAGAGTAACCTGCGGAAAACTAAAGTGTTGAATGAACTCGGCAATAACTTTCGCCTGATTTTCCGGAGCATAAGAAAAAGTTTTTGGGGCTTCTGACAAGCCAAACCCCAACAAGTCCGGTGCGATGCATCGGAAGTTCTTCGAGAGCTTCCGGATTAATATACGGTACAAAAAAGACCAGGTAGGATTGCCGTGGATAAAAACAATGACGGGGCCGCTGCCTTCGTCAACGTAATTTATTTCACCGAATGAACCGTTGAAACGACGTGGATTGAACGGATATTGGTTTCTATCGAGCCATTCGGGGAGTGGACTCATTTTTTAAAATCCAAGTTATTGCATGGAGGGAAGGGATTGTGTCTATTCAACAAAGAGCATTTTCGTACAGGTCACTGTCGTTGCACTTAAATCGCTTTACGCAGGGATACGCCATGGCGTGTCCCTGCAGATGGTGCTTCCAATGCCCTCGAGTTGAAGCTGTTATCCAAGTAAATGAGTTCTTATGAAGTTCCTAGTTGATATCATTTTTCTTGTAGCACAGGTTTATGATACGGCTCTACACAATATTTTATGCTCACCCCACCGTATCCGCCGCCGGAAACCATTGCAGGCTTTCGATATACGGTAAATAGCGGAGCGCCGACTTCTTGCGGCGTTTCATAAACAGATACCAGGTATCGCCTGTTCGTTCGACGTGATAACAGTCCCAGCGATTACGACCTGCCTCCGCAAGCGTCGAATCGATGACCGCCACATCAGACGTGCTGATTTTCAGGGTCTTGTATTCGATGGCAAACAGGTTTTCCACCTGCTCTTCGGTGAGGTTCTTCAACCGATCTGGCAAGGGTTCGGCCTTTTTTGACAATTTATCTATGGATTTTTTCGCTTGCTCCCGGACGGTGTCCACCGCTTCTTCGGTGGTCGTGTCACATCCGGCAACTATCATAATAAGTAAAGTAATACTTAAGGTAACAAGGCGGATTCTACTCTTTTTACGCAAAGTTTTCGTCATATTCGTTCGCTTTAATTTCCGGCAAGCAGTACCCCGATTTTATTTTCGTACTCTGGAAAGTACCGGGCAATCACCGGCAGTTCGAATTGACTCAGAATCGCCTCCTTCGGCTCACGCGCCAGCAGAAACTCGAAGGAGGTCTCCACCAGCTGCTCCGGAGTATAGTCCCCACTGGTCAACTTCCGGCAGTATGATTTATCTACTTTTACTGTGTGGCTGCTTGACGAATCGGATTCGGAAACGGTCACGTTTGCAGTCCAGCCGGTGTCGGATTCGGAAATATCTACGGAGATATGTGCCATGGTTTATCTCAGTGTTACGGTTTAAGGTGTTACAGTGTTCATGTGTTCAAGTTAAAAGCGTGTTAAAGTGTTTTCAGCAGGCTTTGTTCGTAGTTCGTAGTTGGTAGTTAGTTTGTTTGTTGTTGGAGTATTTAATTCGCGTATTATTCGTGTCTCTTCGCTGCTAAATGCTGTTGTTTCCAAATTTCGAGTTTCCTGTGTCCATTCTCCCTTTTCCTATCTCCGTCCAAACAACATCGATTAAGAGTACGATTAAGAGTAAGATTAAGAAACAGCACCACCCTTATACCCTTATATACCCTTATACCCGTTTTACGAGTATTCCTCCCACTCCCGCAGTTCCGTTGTTGCCTTGTTGATATAGTGACATCGCGCCGTGTGCTCGGGATCTCCGCCATTGCTCTGCAGTTCCGGCTCACGATTCTCACAATCTGCGCCATCATTCAGTGGACAACGCGTATGGAATTTACATCCGCTGGGGAAATCCGTGGGATTCGGGACCACGCCTTCGATGACAGCCAGACGATCCTTTTTCTGGTTCAGCACAGGCATGGATTTTAGCAACCCGATGGTATACGGATGCTTGGGCTCTTTAAAAATCTGTTCCGTGGTTCCCTGCTCCACGACTTTTCCGGCATACATGACCATCACCCGGTCCGCCACCTCGGCAATCACGCCGAGATCATGCGTAATCATAATGACGGCCATTTCGAGGCGCTCCTGAAGTTCCTCGATTAAATCGAGGATTTGGGCCTGTACCGTAACATCCAGCGCGGTAGTCGGCTCGTCGGCAATCAGGAGATTCGGATTACACGACAATGCCATGGCAATCATCACCCGCTGGCGCATGCCGCCGGAAAGTTGGTGCGGATACTCGTCTATACGCTGTTCCGGTGCCGGAATTCCCACCATGTTGAGCATTTCAATGGCGCGTTTCCTGGCTTCCTTCTTTCCCACCTTCTGATGCAACCTGACGGCCTCCATAATCTGGCTGCCACAGGTGAAGACCGGATTCAGCGACGTCATTGGTTCCTGAAATATCATCGAAATCTCGTTGCCACGGATCTGCCGGAGGTGTGAATCCTTCAGCGCAAGAACATCTCTGCCATTAAAGGTAATCTGCCCTTCGACAATCTTCCCGGGAGGCTCAGGAATCAAGCGCATTACCGAAAGATTCGTAACACTCTTACCGCAGCCGGATTCGCCAACGATACCCAGCGTCTCGCCCTTATCGACATAAAACGAGACGCCGTCAACCGCTTTGGACGTCCCCTCATCCGTGTAGAAATATGTTTTTAAATCAGTAACTTCGAGTAAGTGAGTCATTTAACACCAGTGTTTTAGTGTTTTTTTAAAAAAGTGTGTTTCAGTGTTAAAGTGTTACTGTGCTATCGTTTAAAACTGCCACGTGTCCGATGTCCATAGTCTCGCGCTTAATGGGTTTTGTTAATTGTTAGTAGTAATTCTTCATTTATATTGCATTTTTTTAACCTGTATTATTCATAAATGTGGTTTTGGAACATACAAGCCAAATGCCGGCAACGCTTTCGATACGAATTTCCGTATATCGGTGACCAAGGTACTCTCAGTAGAGACACGCCATGGCGTGTCTCTACAACAGCTTGTTTTTCCATCAGGTCCCGTAATTAGTTCTATGCGATAATTCCAATTTCATGAATTATTCAGGTTAATTAAAAAGTTTTCCCTCAACAAGCAACAACTATCCTCGAACAGATTTTTCCTTTCTTCCTTTATCCCTATCCCCCTTATACCCTTATACCCTATTCCCATTATTACCCTTATTCCCCTATACCTTTTCTATCAAAATTGCTCCTTTGGATCGACCTTGCCCGTAATCGCCAATACAATAAACGCAATAATCATCAAGACGCCGATAATTACCGTCGGGATCCAGTTGACGATGCCGAACTGCGCCCGGTCAATGAACAGCGAAATTCGCGCCATCACCGTGTTACCATAGGATGCGCCGAAGGAAATCATCAACAGGTAAATCCCGATTTTTGAGACGATCCCCAGTGCGCCGGTGTGCTCTTTCGAGAAGAAAAAGTAGAACAATACGCAAATGACTCCAAGGATAAAGATCGGGTTGGAGAGAATTTCCAGAAACGTAATGAGCCCGGCATTCTCCGTAAATGCGGCAATCGCTTCCCGATCGATAAACGGCAGGATATTGCTCCGTATCTGAATAATCAGATCCCCACCGCCGAAGCCGAAAATGGCGAGTCCCGCAAAGATTCCGACCACCGCTGCCATGCCCCAGCGACTCAGGTAACTGTATCTGTCCGAGAGACGCATAAAGAGCACCAATCCCAGGAACAAGGGGAGTAATAACCACGGATCGGAAAACCGCAGCAGCGGCTCGAACAGGTTCGGCAACAGCACGTTCCGCACCTGCAGCACTACCCAGTATCCGGTGGCCACGCCGACGAACAGGTGCTCGGCGAATTTATAAAAGGGATTATCCCGGTAGAGAAAGCTGAAAATCGCCAGCGTCAGGAAGACCTGAATCCATATGCCCAGTGTTTCCCACATCAGAAGCGCCCTCCCCGGTTTCGGTTTTTGTTACGTCTATTCAGGATGTACAGGATATTCCCGAGCAGAATAAACAGTATGATCACAAGATGTCCCAGCGATTGGGCATCCATACCACTGGTGGCAATACCCTGTTTTCCGATAAGCTCCTCATATTCAGCCGCACCCTTGAGCCCCTCTAGCATTCCGGCCAGCTGTCCGGAGTTATAATAGGGATAGTACTCCGGAGCACTCACGCCGGTGGTGCCGCTTACCATCAATACGTCAAATACGGAGACCACCTGCTGCACCCATTCCTTGGTGCCGGGATAGCCGGCGGAGACGTTCACCAGGATGGCGATGTCTCTGTAATTCTTAATGCCTTCCATGATCGGAAGCGAATCAATCGGCGTCCCAAAGAAGTCTGTCGGGAACGTCTTCGGGATACTCTCCCCCATACTTGCCATAACAATCTCACGACCTTCCTTGTAACCAAGGTTGACGTAATCCACACCGTATTCCGCACCATACTGCTCTTCAGCAACTTCCTCAAAAGCACGCTGCAGCAATGGCGGGCCGGCTGGAAATAGGCCGAGGCCAATAATTTTCAATCCACGATCTTCCGAGAAGAAATGATGCAGAATCGCTTCAGTCATCGGATACAATTCAGCTTTCGATGCCGGGTCATAATCGTTCGGAAAAAGCACCACCGAGCTGTCCGGAATACTTTCGATAGCATCGTGAAAGTCCTCCACCTGCGGACTCACCTGAATCGGAAGACCCAGTGGCCATATCAGCGGGAGAATGATCGTGATGGCGATCGCCAAAAACACGATCCGGCGATCCATGCGTTCAATCTTTTCCAGCATAGTCGGTTCGGTATTCCTGTTTCGGTTGGCCATGACTTAATCCCTCCCGTAGGGACGTTCAATCCCCAGTATAATCTTCAAGCTGGTCGAGATTGCCCCGAGCGCTACGCCGATCATGATGCCCCGCTTTCCTACATTCTGCAAGGTTTCCATAATCCAGGTCCGCAGTTCCATGGAACCCGGCAGGAGAATTCCACCTAACGGCACGGCGCCAATCATTACAATCACAGCGGTAACCGCCAATAGCGTGGCCTCCAGCGATCGCACTTTAAACGCCCTGAACGCCGCGGAGGCGATAAAAAATGCCAGCAGACTGTACATGGTTGCCATCATTGGAACGTACATATTGTCGAACATCCAGAGGAACGGACTCCCCTTTTCCATGCCACCGATTCCCCAGGCCTCCGGGAGCAGACCAAAGGTCAGCATTACAATCATTGTTATGATCGTAACGATGCTAAACCGCCAGTCCTCGTCTTTGCGCTGAACTTTGTGCCCATGCACGCGCATCACATTGAGCGCACCAAGAATGTATGCGAACGCCACGACGATAAGTCCCCACTCCTGCACCTGGTTGGCGCGGTCGGAGAACCATCCCCACGGCACGAAATAGTTAATGACCATCATCGCCCCAAAAAAGAAAGCGATCATCGTCGGTATGGATCGTCTGGCCATAATTTATCCTATATCTGCAGTAGTTGACTGAACAAGTGAATGCCAAATGTTTCGAGAATGGCGCCGATTCCAATGAAGCCGATAGCCAGGATTTTCATCCAGTCTGCGGCTTTGAGCGGACCAAGCAGTTTGGGATCATCGCTGAGATAGGCCGATGCTGCGTAGAACTCCTCACCAATGAGAGTGTAATCGCACGCCACCACGAAGAACGGCAACTGGTGGATGTTCCCGGTTCCGGCAATCTGGATTGAACCGGTCAAAAAGCCGGTTTCCGCCAAAATCAGGGACTCGGCATAAAATGACCCCAGGTAGATGTTGGTAGCCGGCTTCTCCCGGAGAATGACCCCTGAGACACCAGCTGCCGCCGCAAACTGTTCATCGGAATAATACCGTACGATGTCCTGGTTATACAGATCCGGACGACCGGCATCCATGTAGCCCTGGCGGACGGTCTCCTCGGCCAGCGGGACGACAAACGCCTTCCCCACCGTCACGATGAGCGGCGTCTCGTATTCTGCCACGAGCTGAGTGACATAGCGTAAAATTACCATACTGTAGAGCGTCTGGATATTGTTCGCCTCATCGATGCCCGGCATGTATAGTACCGGTTTTCCCATCTCCGTGGCGCGTCCCACCGACTCTTCCAGCGCCTCAAGTCCCGGCAATGTCCGGATATAAATTTCCCGGCCCTTCCGGGATGCGCGGATAAAATACAGGGTTAGTACAAAATATATCCCAAGGATGATGAAGACGTTCAGGCGCCCCCAGTTGAAAAACGATATTTGCGGAGAGATCCCTTCACTTGCAGCGGACATGGCCTGATATGAACCGTCATATAATCCGACTTTATAAAAATACGTCTCCTTTGGGCTGACGAGATAGTCATTTTCCTCATCAGCTTCATCCGTGTATGAGTTGGTCAACGGGGGGACGGTTCCGACCTGCTCAAACGGGCCGGACTGATTTGTTGACCGGTAGATACGCACCCGTATCAGGTCGTCTGCCGAAACGCCTTCAGGCAGTTCCCATGATATTTCCACCGCATCCCCGGCATCGTTGGGAACATCGCTGACCTCCACATTTTGTGCCGGTTTCAGGGTGGACTGTCCTTGCCCGCCGATCTGTATCTGTGCCAGGCCCATCGCCGGGATAAGCAACAAAATTAACCAGATATATGTGAATCTCGCCCGCAGCATAGGCGATCCTTTCGGTTAGTCTTTCTCGATGATTTCCACGTTGGCGCGGGGGATGGTAACTTCTTCTCCGTTTTCGAATTTTGCTTTAAGCGTCCGGACTTTGGCTTCCGTTGGCAGTGCCACCAGCTCAGAGGGTAATTCCGTCACCGTACCGATATGTCCAAAATACGGCTCGCGAATGGCCCGGATCTGTGTACCGACTGACATGGAACCGGCCACGATGTCTTCCGTCGCCTCAGACTCGTCTGATATGTCCTGGGTAATAATTACCTCCGGGCGAATGACCCCCGCCCGAATTTGCGTGGCGCCATTAATTGACGCCTTCTTTCCTTCATGCTGCCTGAGCAGCTGAAAAGTCCTGTTCGCCATGGCAATTTTGCCAAATCCCTCGGTAATCACTATCGAAAGCGGAATATCTTCCGAACCGGTAATTGCTACGCCGATATCGTATCCCAGCAATTCTTTTAAATCCGTATCATCGATTCCCCCGGCGACAATGCCCTTGACACCAGCCTTTTTCGCCTTTTGAATGGCCCCAAGGGTCACCATATCTCCGCCGATAATAATCTTCCCGGCATGCGAATCCTTGATCATTGTACCGGTGAGCGTCCGTTCCGGCGCATTTACGACGACAGCGATTTCTCCGTTTGTTTCACCACCGATTCCAAATATCCCCTGAATAAAGGCACAATTCGTTTCGAGTACCACGCCTTCGTTCTCTAAAATATCGACGACTTTGCCATCGACATACGCTTTTAACTCAACGGGTACTGGCGCCTGCCGTATAATCACCTGTCCGGTGACGTCCGAAACACTTTCGATGGTTCCATCCACGGGTGCTTTTGCCGTACTGGTGAACAACCCAAAGAAGGAGGACGATTCAGCGATAACTTCGTTCATCTCGACCTTTTCCCCGATTTCTTTGGTCATGCAGTGGGGTGCATCCTCGGCAACAATCCCGAGCCGGTTTACGATGTTCAGCGGAGTAACCGCACCCGGCAGTTCTGTCCTGGCGACTATGTCATCGGCTTTGACTTGATCGCCTACCTCAACTATTACATCACCTGTTAAGGGTAATCGCCTGGTTTTACGTAATTTTGTGCGTGCCGTAACGCGTAAACCTGGAGTATATGCGTGTGCCATTATTCCTCGTCCGGATAAATATTCATCGATTCATACCAGTGAAGCAATTTGGATAATCGTTCGCTTTCGTCGTCTGGTAAGCCAAATGGACGACGCCCCCTGGCGTCAAAAGTCAATCCGACGATGCCGCCCCGGAGTTCAACCTTGATCGGCGAGTTTTTGCCTTTGCCCAGATCGAGTCCGTTCAGCGGCGTAATTTCTCCGGTGGCTGTACCTTCAAAGGTTAACGGATATGTAATTAAGTCACCATAGGGCAAAGTCTCAGATATCGATTCTCCGGATGAGAGTTCCAGATCTATCTTCAGTGCCTCCTTTGGCTTTCTCATACTGCCAAACGGTGCGATGCAGGTGCCCAGCCGGATCAAGCAGTCTTTTTCAAAAACCTGTGTAGCCGCTTGTCGGTGTAGCGTGGATAAAACGCCGAGTTGGGGCATCATAAATATGGAATCTACGGCGAGTTCGGTGATCCCTTCCGGCAGAAACGCATCGATCATCATAAGCATGGCCTGTTGCCGGCGTGGCGCGTGAGACAACACGCCACCGCTGCCAACGATGAGGTCAAGCGATTCCAAATTCACAAGTGTTTCCCCGGCCATGCTCTGGTCGAATGTATCAGAGATATCTCTGGCGCGTTGTACGCCCTTCAGGCTGGTTGCGAATGATTTATGTTGCTCAAACGCCAGACGGAGTGCTTCGCGGGCTATGGCCTGCTCTATTTTCAACTCTGTGAGTGTCTGAGGAATAGTTGTTGGCCGGATCATTTTGTTGACGATCCGATTCCGGAGATCCGCGTTGTCGATTTCGAACGGCACCCAGCGCAGGATATTTTCCAGGCCGGATTCCGCCAACACATTCGCCACGCTGTAGCTCATGCCGAGATTGGCGCTCACCGTTCGATTAAAGGTCTCTTCAAACACGCTAAAGACATCCGTCGTAGCTCCACCGATGTCTACGCCCACAACATCGATTTCTTCATCTTCCGCGATAGCCTGGATGAGCAGCCCCACCGCGCCTGGAGTCGGCATAATCGGCGCATCTGTCAGATGCATTAGCTTTTTATAGCCCGGCGCCTGCGCCATCACGTGCTCCATAAAGAGATCGTGTATTTTTTCCCTGGCCGGAGCGAGGTTTTCTTCTTCCAGCGTCGGCCGGAGGTTATCCACCACCTGCAGGTCGGTGACGTCTTCCAGTCTCTCGCGAATTTTATCTCTGGCTTCCTTATTACCTGCGTAAATCACCGGAAGCTTGTATCCGGAGCCCAGCCTCGGCTGCGGTTTAGCGGCTTCGATCAGTTCCGCCAGCTCCACCACATGCTTCACTGTGCCGCCGTCGATGCCCCCGGAGAGCAAAATCATATCCGGGCGAAGGTGACGGATGCGTTCGATGCGCTCGTGCGGCAGGCGCCCGTCATTGGAGGCAATCACATCCATCACGATTGATCCGGCGCCAAGGGCTGCCCGTTCGGCGGATTCGGCGGTCATGGTTTTGACGACGCCGGAGACCATCATCTGGAGGCCACCACCGGCAGAGCTGGTGGAAATATAGATGTCCACACCGTTCATGCCATCGCTGGGAGTCTGTATGTCACTGTTTTTGAGGATTTGCCGGCCACTAAGTTCTTCCACTTCCTCAATTGCATTGATGACGCCCCGGGTGACGTCCTCAAACGGCGCCTCTACCGTGGTTGGCGCCTCGCCGCGCACCCGCAAGCGGAATTCATCTCCGACTTTTTCGATCAGGATGGCTTTGGTGGTCGTACTGCCACAATCGGTAGCGAGAATTACATTAATATTTTCTGGTATGCTCATTTATCCTATTCTTTTAGAAGTTATTCTATCTATAGGTTAGGCTATAACCCTTGTAACGAAATTTTAATAACCTCACCCTCAATCCCTCTACTTTATAAAGAGAGGGAAGTAAGTTTTATTTGACATTGAAAAAGTTTTAAAGTCCCTTTCCTCATCATCCAAAATTCGTTTTAATCTCAGAGAATCCTTGGTGGAATCCCCTGGGATGAACCACGTAAGGGTTTTTCCTTTCTCCTTTCTCCTTTCTCCTTCCTCCCTTTTCCCTTCTTTTCTCCTCCGTTTCGCCCGCTTCAACCCGCCGCGCGGACTTAAATCGGAAGACCAAGGTTTGTACCCCTATACCTTATACCTCTATACCCTTTTTCCCTTCTTCCTTTTCCTCTATAGCTCGCATCAAATATTCCAGGTTTTCACGCTTCTCCAGGAACTTCCGAAAGGCATCGATATCGGCGGCATTGAAAAAAACGTTCAGAAACGGATGGAACATCAGCATGGCCTGGCTCCCGATAAAATTCAGCGGGCGGACGCTCTCCAGGAAAAGCAGCATCGGAACGGTCATCTTGTATTTGACGACCTTTTCCGCAACGGTATCAACCAGTTTTTGCTGATGTGCCGTAACTTCAGCCATTAGTCAGTTCTCTTAAGTTGTGATTCCAGGATTGACGCGACTTCTTTCTTCTTTCGGTTTGTCATCAGATATACGCCGCGAATCCGGTCGTACATCGTATCCCCTTGCATCCGGTTCAACTGTATTCCGTTTTCTGCTACTGTGAATGAGCGGTAATCTTCTAATGTATATTCGTATTGCCTCCACGGACGCCGGACGGTTATTCCATCTTTGGAAACCGTGTAATGCGTTGAAAAAAAATATCGGTGCAGCGAGAGCAAAAAAATTCCCAGATAGAGTAATGTCCAGTTGGCGCTGCCGGTCAGAAGTGCCAGACTGTAAGCCACGCCGATGACGATGATGCTGACCATCAATGTCTGCAATAGATTCCTTCGCATGGGATGGATAGTCCACTCCACGGTTTCGTTGTCAGCCAGTCCTGTCACGTTATAATTTGTCAGTCACGGAGCCGGGGATCGAATGCATCCCGGAGCGCATCGCCGACGATATTAAACGAAACAACGGTCAGAACGATGGCAAAGCCCGGAAATGTTGCGATCCACCAGGCATCTATGAGATTCTTCCGGCCGAGGTCCACAATATTGCCCCAACTCGGCGTCGGAGGTTGTACTCCAAGTCCCAAAAAGCTTAAGCCTGCTTCCACCAAAATTACAATCCCGATGTTGAGCGTGGCGTAAACGATAATCGGCGCCATGGTATTCGGTATCAGGTGTTTAATCAGGATTTTTATGGTGCGCTGCCCCAGTGCCCGGGTTGCAAGAATAAATTCCTGCTCTTTGAGCGAGAGCACCTGTCCCCTGACGAGACGGGCGACGCCCATCCAGCCAGTCAGGCCAAGGACTGCAATAATCCAGAAAATAGATGGCCCCACAAAGGCAATTACAATCAGGATCAGAAAAAGCCGCGGAAATCCGAGCATCAAATCGACCAGTCGCATGAGTGCGCTGTCGATCCATTTACCGAAGTACCCGGCTACCACCCCGATGATTGAGCCGATGCCCACGGACAGTGTCATCGAAACAAAGCCGATGAACAGCGAAATCCGCGATCCGTAGATAATCCGGCTCAGGAGATCCCGGCCAAAACCGTCTGTGCCCAACAGATAGCCTGAAGTCAGCGACGGCGCTAAAAACCGCGTATTGAGTACATCCGCCTGGGATATGGGATCATGGGGCGAAATCAGGGGCGCCAAAAGCGCAACGCTATAGAGAATTCCCAAAATCACGATTCCCCACATCCCGCGTCGGTTCTTTTTAAATCGCCGGATTCCAATCTGCCATTCACTGATACCTGCGTCAGCGTCGGGCGTGACAAAATCCTGCAATAATTTAATATTGAGCCAAAACGAAGTCAGAAAAAGAGCAAACAAATAGATGCTCGCCAGATAGATATCCCAGGCTGCCCCGGTGAAGACACTAAAGACCGTTTCCGGTTGCCAAATAAAGAATATCACCGGGAGAAAAAACATGCCGGATAATACTGCGCCACTTCCCCTGCTTCCCCGCCTCATTAAACTGATACCGGGCAGCAGATATTCCCATGCTGCGAAACTCATATTTGACTGTCGATATGTAATTTCCGGATTATTCACCACCGCCTCCGTCTCCGTAGCGAACCCGGGGATCAACGGCTGCGTACAATATATCCGCAAGGAGATTCCCGAGGGTGACCATAATATAAATAATAGCAACGACGGCAATAGCCACAGGATAATCTCTGGCAAAAATTGCTGTCAGCATGACCCGCCCCATTCCTGGCCAGGCAAACACAATCTCCGTAATAATGCTGCCACTGAAAATAAAGGGAATGGAGAGACCGAACAGGGTTACGACGGGTAATATGGCATTTCGGGTGGCATGTTTAAAATTTACGACGCGCTCACTGAGTCCCTTGGCCCGGGCTGTCCGGATAAAATCCTGCCGGATAGTCTCCAACATGCTGCCGCGCATATACCGCATTGTACTGGCTGCGGATGCGACACCAAGCACGAACACCGGCAATATCAGATGCACCACCCTGTCCCAGAATTGTCCCCAGGCCGACATGTACTCGTAATTAATGGAGGTCATTCCCCCTGTGGGCAGCCATCCAAGAACATACGAGAATATAAGGATCAGCATCAGGCCAAGCCAAAATCGAGGCATCGAGTAGAAAAATAGCGAGACAATGGTCATAACATCATCGGATTTTGAATACTGTTTTATGGCGGAAAATATCCCGAGTACCACTCCGATCAGCAGCGCTACCATCAGCGCTAATCCGTTCAGGATAAGCGTATTGTAGATTGCATCTTCGATAACATCCGCAACCGGACGGGACCGGTCAAAGGAAATACCGAAGTCTCCCTGCACGAATGAGGTAAGCCACCGCCAGTACTGGACATGCAACGGCTTGTCCAGTCCAAATTTCTTCAGCATGAGTTCTTTAACTTCCGGGTCAAAATCCGGATTAATATACTGTGTTGTGGGATCACCTGGCGCCAGCCGCATGATAAAAAAGGTCAGAGTCAATCCCAGCCAAATCATCGGGATCGCGACTCCGATGCGGCGAATAACATATGTCAACATAAGCGGTTTACCCGTCCGGCGTTCAGAATTTTAATATTTCCGCTCATCTGCCGGAACCCACCAGTCCCGAACATTCACATACGTGCCACGCTGATCCATGATCACGTCTTTGAAGCGCTTGTGCAGACCGTGACCGGATTTTGTATAGAAAAGCCAGGTGTAAGGCTGATCTTCGATAAGGATACGCTGCGCCTTACTCCAAAGTTCTTTTGCTCTCTCGCGATCCATCTCAAATTTGGCCTGATCGTTAATCCGATCGAACTCCGGATTGCGGTAGGAGGGGAAGTTAAATTTATCCAGCACGGACCTGGAATGGAAGGTAGTGGTCATATCCACTTTCAGGCCGACGCTCCATCCGGCAAGTGCGGCTTCAAACTGCTTCTGATCCAGGTTGTCAAAGAAGGTCACGCCCTCTTCCATACGGATTTCCATCTTGACCCCCACCTTGGACAACATATCCTGGATCAGCGTACAAGCCTGCTCCCTGCGCTCGTTCCCCGTATTTGTTTTCATAATGAATTGAAATTTCCGGCCGTCTTTGTCCCGAATACCATCTCCGTTGCTGTCTATCCATCCAGCATCTGAAAGGAGCTGCCTGGCCTGCTCTGGATCGTATTCGATCCTGGGGAGGCTTTCATCGTACGCCCAGAGGATTGGCGCAATCGGTCCGCGCATTTCCACGAGCAACCCGTAACCGATAGCTTCCCGGATGAGCTCCCGGTCAATAGCGTGAGTCATTGCACGCCGTATTTTCGCATCGGCAAAAAATGGATTCGGGATCTGATCAAACGATTCAACCGTCGTATGGACATCCGGGTCATATTTTTCCGGATCGATAGTATTCCAGGCCACATAATCGTAGGTCCGGCCCATGAATTCATAGGGCTTGATGTCGGTCTTCCCGGCTTTGAAGTTTTTCTTCAGCTGCTGGAATTCTTTCATTGGCACATTTTCCAACATATCGATTTCGCCGGTTTTGAGTTGGGTCAATAAGGCCGTTCTGTCCGGAACGATTCGGTAGACAATGCGGTCCAGGTGCGGTTTGCCTTCTTCGTAATAATCAGGATTTGCCTCTAGTTCGATCTGCTGCTGCTGGCGCCAGCTCTTCAACTTGTAAGGACCATTACCTATGGGATCTAAATTGTATTCGGCCGTCGCAAGATTTTCGGGCTTAATATCTCCCAGAAGATGTTCCGGGATAATGGGGCCGACGGTTGCGTCCATCATTTGATACGGGTACACGCGATCAAAGGTAAAAACAACTGTCGTGTCGTCAACGGCGGTTACATCTGTAATATAATCTTTCCAGCGAATAGCACTCCAGGCAACCCTGGGATCGACGGCAACCTCATGAGAAAATACCACATCTTTGGCAGTCGTCTTTTCCCCGTCCGCCCAGTAGACGTCGTTACGGAGATGGAAAGTCAGTGTTTTCCGGTCCTCTGAGAATTCCCACGATTTTGCCAGCCGGGGAGAATATGTCAATAAATCCTTATTGATGTCCGCCAGCGTCATAAAAATCAGGCTTTCGATATTACTTGCTTGTACAGTGGTAGATATATAGGGATTGAGCGCCTTTACATCGCTGATCAACCCGACAATAAGCGTACCGCCCTGCGGAATCCTTTGGCCATCCGGCATCGTAACAAACCGGATATCCTCAGACATTTTTTTATCACCACCGCCGCCACACGCCATAAAAACGACACCGGCGAGCGCAACCAGAATAATAAGTGATTTACGCATAACTCCCCTCCATCTCTTAAAATACGTCAAGTTGAATTGCGATAAATATTAACGGACTGACGACCAGCAACGAATCAAACCGATCCAATACCCCGCCATGCCCCGGTATCAGTGAGGACGAATCCTTGATATCCGTCCGGCGCTTCAGCCAGGATTCCATAAGATCACCGGCTTGTCCGGAGATTCCAATGATTATCGCAAGTATGACTGCCATCCGTAGTGTAATTCCCGGGACCAACTCCGAAAAATAGACCCCAAAAACGAATGCCATTGCACCTAACAATCCGGCGACAGCCCCCTCCACTGATTTTTTTGGACTCACTTTTTCGAATAGCCGGTGTTTCCCGAATCGAATTCCAAGAAAATATGCTACGGTATCACAGATCCAGACCCCAGCGAAAATTAAAATTACTAGCTGTCCGGTGAAAATGTAGTCGTTGAATACCCCACTTTCCCTGATACCTATCATGCTTCCGGCACCAACCCCGAGATACAATAACCCAAACAGGGTTACTGATACATTCTGAAGGGGCTGCTCCGAAGTTGTGACCATCTCAAGGAAAAGGCTAAGAAGAGTTGCACTGATTAAAATAGTTATGATTAAGGCAGGGGTTCCGATATAAAATGCCCAGAGGATACCAAGAGTAGCGATCCCTCCAATAAAACGGCTCGGAACGATATCCAATGTTTTTGCCATGGAAAATAATTCAGACAGGCCAAGGAGCGCCACTGCCGCAACGAAGGCCAGAAAATAATACTGCCCAAACCAGATGGCGGCAAGTATCAGCGGTATACCGATAATGGAAACTGTGATCCGTTGAATCGCTTCGCTCAAGAATGCTCCGATATATTCCAACAACCAGGCAAGCCAGGTTTTAACACGTCCGATTCTTTACGGAAACAACTGACTTTGCGGCGCTTTATTCGGGTTATTTGAAGAACTGATATTAACGAAATTCGCTGCTGTTTTCAAGAATATTCCACCCAAATTCACCGGGCATATTTTCCGTCCCCCAGCTCCACGATTTCGATTCGTACCTTCCCGGTACCGGCCGCGACCATCCCCAATTTTTTTGCGGCTCCATAGGATAAATCCAGCACGCGTCCGGGAATAAATGGCCCCCGATCATTTATGCGTACCAGAACAGACATTTCGTTATTGAGGTTTGTCACCCGTACAACAGTATTAAACGGTAACGTCTTGTGCGCGGCAGTAATGCCGTACATATCGAAGGTTTCTCCATTGGCGGTTTGCTTCCCGTGAAAATCATCGGCGTAATAGGAAGCGATTCCGACGAAGGACTGTCCTACGCGAAATTTTGAGCTCAGTTTAGGCGGCGATTGTTTCTTGGTCTTCTTAGTTGTCTTTGACTTTGATTTGGACGGCGTCGATGTGAACCGCGGCGATGGTGTGCAGTCATATAATCCGGCGGCAACAACCAACAGCACACCTATTTTAATAAACCTATTCATGTGCGATTCCGATAATTTCTTCCAGAGTGGTAAAATCGTGTTCATCGAGCCACTTGGTAATCTCCGGGACCAATTTGGGACCCAGTCCGGGATCGCGATAATTCAAGGTCCCGATCTCTATGGCCGACGCACCAGCCATCAGGAATTCGATAATGTCTGCGGCCGTTTTAATGCCTCCGATGCCTATAATCGGCACGTCCACCGCTTCAGATACCTTAAAAACCTGGGCAATCGCCACCGGCTTTATTGCGGGTCCTGAGAGCCCGCCAAACACCGTACTCAGCACCGGCTCCTGTCGTTCAATGTCTATTTTACTACCGACAAGCGTATTAACCAGAGAAAGTATATCCGTTCCCCCGTTTACAGCCGCCTTTGCCATAGACTGAATCGAAGTCACGTTAGGCGAGAGCTTAGTTATAATCGGACGGTCTGTCAATGCCCGGAGTTGTGAGATGAGCTTTTCCAGATGAGGCTCCGATACCCCGAATTCCATGCCGCCCTCTTTTACATTCGGACACGACACGTTGATTTCATATCCGTCAATACCCTCTTCGGCATCCAGCAGCTCCAGCACCCGGCAATACTCTTCCATTTTGCTCCCGGCAATGTTGACAATCAACACCATATCTTTTTCACGGACAATCGGCAATTTCTCCCGGATGAATGCCTCGACACCAATATTCGCCAATCCGATGGAATTAAGCATGCCGCTGGATGTTTCCACGATTCGCGGCGGCGCATTCCCTTCCCTGGGCTGCCCTGTTAGTGATTTGGTGACAATGCCACCAAATGCGCCGAGGTCCACGTAGTCCGGCAGCTCATCGCCATATCCAAAGGTGCCACTGGCGGTCATAACAGGGTTTTTGAGCGTCAATTGGTCAAGATAGGTCGTGAGGTCTGCCATAGACTATTCCGTAAAAGCCAGATTTTCAGCGTTGAAGATAGGACCGTCCTTGCACACCAGCGCATACGTCTTGTGCGGCGGCCGCTGTTCGATTGAGCAGCCCTGGCACAGTCCGATACCGCATGCCATTTCCCGCTCTATAGATAATTGGAGTGAAATATTGCGATCTGCACAAATTCGCGCAACCGCTTTCATCATTGGTTCGGGGCCGCAGCTATACGCGACGAATTTTTGTCCGCCCGGGGCCTTGTCCAGATATTCAACCAACTGCTCCGTCACCAGTCCATGGTACCCCAGGGAGCCGTCATCGGTTGTCAGGAATAATTCGGTATCGGGATCCTCCCGGTAATAATGCTCATTTTTGTTTAAGGCTCCCATGAATAGTACCGGATGAATCCCTTTTTCAACGAAGAAGTCCCGTAGTATTACGAGCGGAGCGAAGCCAAGACCGCCACCAATCAGAAGCGGAATGCCCTCCTCTTCCGGATTAACGGAAAACTGATTTCCCAGTGGGCCAATGATGTTCGCCGTGTCTCCCGGTTGCAACCCCGCCATTTGATAGGTTCCGATACCAATAGCCTTGTAAATGATTTCAATCAGTTCGCCCGAGACTCTGGCCACGCTAAATGGGCGTCGCCACAGGGGTTCTCCGTCGGGATTTGTGAGAATATTGATAAACTGTCCTGGTTGGTTTACTGCGGAAATTTGCGGGGCTTTGAGCCTCATCCAGAAAATTTCGTTGGCTACTTCGTCATTTGCAACGACAGGCGCCTGGCGTAAAACGGTATTATTCATTTTCAAGTATTGTATCCGTGGTATCAGAGGTAACCGGCAAATCGGAGACGCCGCCGGAGCCAGTATCAGGTTCAGCTGGTGTGGCCAGTGCGGTTTGGATAGATGTCAAATCCCGGAGTCGGGCGGAAACAGTACTAGACATTTCGTGCTGCGGATATTGGTCCCGGAATTGCTGATATCGTGATACAGCCGAATCCAGCACCATGAGTTTGTTTTCGTAAAGCCATCCCGTAACATAAAGCGCTTTGGGGCCGTATTTAGACTCCGGATAGCTCCTGTAAATAGATTCGAGGAGTTCCCTGGCCTTAGAATATTGATTCCGGACAATGAGGGAATCAGCCGTATTATATCGCTGCTTTAAATCGGATACCACAGACGGCGTTGTCGGTTTCTCTATCAAGTCTTTTCCATCGTACTCAATGAGTGCCCTGGCATCCGGATAGTTTTCACGGACCCGCATTACTAAGTTCTCCGCCCGTTCAGGCCTGTTCAGGACGTTTTGATAGGTGTATGCCTGCAATAGCAGCGCTTTTGCCTTAAATTCAGTATCTGGCGCAATGTTCAGTAAACTGTCACAGATTGCGAGACCTCTGTGTGGTTTATTTAAATCGAATATGAATAACTCGGCGATAGCGTATCTTTTCTCAAGATAACTGTCCAATCCCTGGATAGAGTCCTGCTTCATCAACCATGGACGGATTTCGTCGAAGGTAAATGCTGCTGTTTCTTCCTCTTCGCCCTGTCCCAGGGATAGAAACTCGGAACCTGACTCCGAGCCGACCGGTGCATCGGATACAGTAGATTCTTCTTTCTCCATCAGTGAATCTGACTCCGCACTCACCGTATCCTGCTTGGATTCCAGCATCTCCGGATGTTCTTTAGCAATATACGTCTGAATAAAATTGTCCCGATGGGTTTTCTGCAGAGTTTCTAACTTTTGCAATTGCCCGATTGACCGGCTTTTTTCCCGGGCTTCGGTTATAAACCTGTTCTCTTTGCCGATTCTAACTGTGTTGTCGAAATGCACCTTGGCCGAGTCATATTCCATCTGCTCAAATGCAATCTTTCCAAGATAATAATACCCGGTTGCTGCGGAAACAGTATTGGGATAATTCTGTGTCACATATTGATAGGAGCTTTTGGCTTTTACCGTATCGCCTGTCTGCTCATAAATCAATCCGCGTTCAATTTCCAGTTGGGGATAAAACTCCTGGTACTCCTCACCGGCCAGCCACGATTGTAGTCGCTCCATAGCCCTGTCATATTTCCCCTGTTTTCTGTACACCGTTACCATTTGGACGCGGATTTGGCGATCAAACTGAGGTTTGCGTGTAAAATCCGCAGCCTGATTAAAAAAGCGTTCCGCCTCGTCATACTGATTGTTATCCATCGCCCACTGCCCGGTACGCCAAGCGGCGTCCGCCTTTACTTCGTTATCCTCGGCGATGGCAATAGCGGACTGTACGGCTTCCAGCATCAGATCGGAATTGCCTTCGGCCTTTTCTAAATCCGACAAAGCTAACCAGGCCTGAGCCCGAAGCGACTTCTGATCGCTATTTTCTATGATAGATTCGAACTCATGCCGCGCTAACGGATATTCCTCCAACTGGAAATAGGCTTTCCCAAGAAAAAGCCTGGCTTCTCCCCGCAATGAACTGTTAGGAAAGTTACTGTTTAAATCGTTGAGATAATCACGCGCCAACCCGGGTTTGTCCAGATAATAGTACGATTTCCCGATTAACAGATAGGCCTCAGCCACATACTTTGAATCCGGATATTCAGTCAGGATTTTTTTTCCTTTCTGGACGGCACGCTGAAAATGGTCTTCTGTCTCGCGGGAGACCGTGCTGCTCTGGCGGAGATCCTTCCGGTAGGATTCATACCCTGTATTGTAGGCGGTTCGGGCGTTATAGACGGTATTAAAGTAGATACATCCGGTGAGAAACAATGTAATAAGAATTAATGGTAAGAATTTATTCACTCTGTATCCAGTGTCTATATTGATTCATAAGTTCAGGTAAAGCTATACCAGATTGTTCCCGAATTGTTTCATCGGCGATCAAAGAAATATCGGTATGCTCCGGGTTGATTTCAACCAGATAAGCATCGTGCCCTTTCGCCGTCCGTGGAATCCCTGCAGCGGGATAGACAACAGCTGAGGTTCCGATTGAAAAAAGCACATCTGCGGTCGCTGCGTGACGCTCCGCTTCCTGGATAGCATCCACTGGTAACGATTCGCCAAACCATACGACATCCGGGCGAATATATCCCTCGCATTCATCGCACGTCGGGACACCCTGGCCGTTTTTCATATTTCCGTAATCGTATCGCTTGCCACAATCAATGCAATAATTTCTGTAGATGTTTCCGTGCAGTTCAATCACATTATTGCTCCCGGCACGCTGATGCAGTCCGTCCACATTCTGAGTAATAATTGTGACGTAATCGAACAAGGTCTCCATCTCCGCCAATGCTTGGTGCCCCGGATTAGGTTTGACGTTATCGATGATCTCACGTCGATGAGCGTACCATTCAGAAACCCGGTCCGGATTATCCATAAATGCATCGAAGTTGGCCAGTTCTTCCGGCTTCATCTTTTTCCAGAGCCCCTCTTCACCGCGAAATGTCGGGATGCCGCTTTCGGCTGAAATCCCCGCCCCTGTCAAAGCGACTATATGTTTCGCAGATTCTAACTGTTCAAACAGAAATGGATCGACCTCCATAGTTTGTTCAGGCATCTTTTGGTCCTTCATAAATTGTCTGAGTAATGATTTAAACATAACATCCTATCGATATGACTCATTTACGATATGACCATTAACCATGACTATATCCGGTAAGGATAATGATTCCAACGGCGGTTCGCTAAAAATATTCAAATCGGCATCTTTGCCGACCTCGATTGTGCCCAGTCTGTCCTCCACATGTAACATTTCTGCTGGGATTGTTGTTATGGTTTTCAACGCCTGTTCCGTGGACATGCCAAGCCGTTGAAGCAATGCAGCTTGATATACCAGGTTTTGCACGCCGGCGAGACCGTCGTCGTTGTATTGGTCAACCTGGAGATGGAACCGAAAGTTCCGCTGAAATAAGGAATCGGCTTTCTCTATTGATACGGCCGGTAGAAATCCTTCCGGGTTATATTGAGTCAATGGGCCGGTAATAATCTGAGGCTGCCAGTCCGAAAATCGCTCCCAAAACATATCGATCTGTTCCATTCCGACAAAAACCGGGGAGAAATCATAGTCTTCCCGCAGCGACAGTCCACGCTCAATCTCCGTGGGCGTATTTGCATAGATAAAGACGGGAATTTCCTGGTTTATGGTCCGAATAAGCATTTGGGTGTGCCCGTCGATATCAAAATCGGAATAGCCCGATTGAAAGTCTTCCCGCGCTTCCCGAATTCGGTTGGCCTCCCGAAGCCAGTTTCTAATCAGAATTATGGATTCCACCTCCGAGGCTAAACTTCGTTCCCGTGCTTGTACGTTGGGGTGCGAGGCCCGGATTAAATTGATACTCAACGCGCTCATTTCATTTACAACCCGGTCCAGATACCGGTCGCCAGCAGTCTTCACTAAGGTACCAACCCCAGGGATGGGGCGATCCGGTTGGGGCATTATGTTGGCGGCGGTTATCCCATGCAGTATAGCTTCCGAAAATGCCGGATTGCTGATATCTACTACATCCATCATCCGGAATCCTGGAGTTATCGGCTGACGATTTACCAGATCCGTTTCGTTGTCGGTATCCAATCCAAGGGTAGTGTTGGCGAGAATAAATCCCGGGGTAATATATTTGCCGACAGCTTCCAGGACTATGGCATCTTTGGGGATAGTAATCCGACGGCCAACATAGGTAATTTTGCCGTTTTCCAGCCGGATAATGCCATTTTCGATAATTTCGTCGTTCAGAGTGTAAATCGTGCCGCCTTCGATATACATCGGCTCTGGCTGCGCATTCGCCAGGATCGAAAGGCCAAGGCCTACCGCCAGTAATATTACGAATTTTAGTCTCTGGCCCATACCTGTCTTCCCTGAACAATAGTCATCGAAATTTTGCTCATCATATCCATCGGCGTTCCGGATAGTACCAGTAGATTTGCTCTGGCGCCCTTCTGCAAAACCCCGACGGGATGTACCAAATCTACCAATTGATTGCTGACCGAGGTGACTGCCCGCAGAGCCTCACCTGGTGGAATGCCGTACTGAACAGTCTGCTGTGCCTGGTAGTAAAGCGTCCATTCCGGTTGGGTTGGCGCAAACGTAGCTATGGCAAACGGAATACCGTATTCCAGCAATTGGGACGGAATTGAATAATACCTGTTCTTTTCTGTATCAAGACTCAATGTGGACGGCCCGATGATTAATGGGGGAAAAGTCTCCAAATCTCTAGTGGACAACGTACGGATATATTCCGTACTCCGGTTGCCACCGCCAAAATAATACTGAACATCATGTGGCGCCAGCATTTCAGTAACCAGGGAATAGTGCACCGGATTATCCAATACAAGATACAGGGGTATCCCCTTCTGTACGGTTTTTACGAGGAATTCCTTCTCGCTCAAGGGGGTAAAATCCAGCCCCTGGTATGCCGGATTCCTCAACTGGCGTATTGCTTCCCGCAATCGATACATCTTTTGCAGCGAATTGAATTGGAGCGAGGCATCGTCAGTGCCAACAAGGGATATCTGGTAGTCCAAAGTATCTACGAGAATGTTGGGCCCCCCAAGGGAATCCGGAGCTATTTCCACTAGTGATGAATAGCCACCAAAGAGGGAATCTGTTGGCGGGCGAACAGCGACGGTTGTGATTCCATGCGATAACAGTGACTGGATTTGTTCGCCGGTAAAATTCATCCAGTCCGAGACGGACAAATCGTAAAGGTTGCGTCGGCCGGATTCCTGCATACTCACTGATGTGTGTAAGTCCACTAACCCCGGAGAAACAACTTTCCCTTTCAGATCGATATACGTGGCAGCTGTATCAGAAGTATCCAACTGAGTACCGACATAACTGATTAATCCGTCTTTTACCTTTAGAACTCCGTTTTCGATAATTCCGGCATCAGTCATTGTGTACAGCGTACAGTTATGGTAAACGGTGGAGAGACTATCAGCAAAAGATTCACCACAAGGGAAACTCGTCGCGAAAACCAGAAGGAACATGAATATGGAGAGCCGCGTTCGCAAAAGTCTTGTCTTTATGTTATATCGTGATGTGCATTTAACACGTTCAATTTATCTATTTTCTGCTCTGTTCTGTAACGTCAGAAGATAGGCCCCGGCGCCAAAACCGACCATCGGAAACGCCCCGCGATAGTCTGTGGTGTATTCGTCATACAACTCACCAATCAAGCCGTAATTCGCCAGAGACTGTTCGGTGACCCAGTCAAGGACTTCCGTACCCCGGAACCGTTCGCCCAGCAGGAACCAGCCCCCCGCCATCCGTAAATCCAAAAATACCCATTCCTGTGTATCATACCATTCCTTGCTGGCAAGTCGCATGTATCCGGGACCGGTTCTCGGCATTTTAAGATAGGTGTTGAAGGCCTGCATTGTATTCCGTAGTCGTGGTTCGAAATCCTCTCCTGCCAACCAGTGGATAGCGGACACAGCAGAGCCATCAACATATTCCTCCGGCAGCGAAGATTCCAAATTCCCCTTTATGACGTCTTTTTTCGAATCAACAAGATAGAGCCGAAATCCCTGGGACAGTCGGTTTGCCGCCTTCAAATACCGGCTAGCAGCAGATTCATCATTTACCGCCAGTGCCATATTGGCTGCCGCATCCAAACCCTGGATAGCCCAAACTGTGGTAAAGGTAAAATGTTTTCCCGGCAGATGGCGCTCCCAGGGACCGCTCTCACTCCTGATTAATCCGTAACTGTCAATACTTTTGACGAGCGGGTCTGCAATCTCCCCTGCAATAGTGTCCCAGTGCTCACGCAGAAATGCCACATCACTGGTAGCGTCGAAATAATTACCCAGCGTGGACAGAAACAATCCAAATCCGTCAAGTTCAATATTGGGACCGTCATCATTCTGACCCGACCATTCGGCTCCATTCCCGTAATACCGGCAAACGGAAATCCGGTACGGCGTCTGTATTCCGTAATCTTTTCCCTGCCAGAGGAAGTGCTGATACTTCCCCGCATCTGCTCGGAGTTGAAAACGGAGCGCATCACGCGCCTCAGAAAAGTGTCCAGTCTGGATCAAAGCCTCCACCGCATAGGCCATATCCCGAACCCATGTGATATTCCATTTGCCCGGTGGCAGTGATGCCAAAATTTGTCCGTGTGAGGCCCCCTGCTCCCGGACCTGTGCCATCTTCAATATCGCCGATGACTGCCTGGCTAATTTTTCTTCCATTTTATTTAATCCGGACGGAAGCCTCTCCTGCCCATGCCATTCTGCCCAGAATTCGCGTTCAGTGTACAAACTGTTCATGCCGGGATATTTGGTCATATATTCCCGGACAATCGGCAGGATGACGTTCTTCCCCTTGGGATGCATACCAAGGATATCGACCTGGACGGATCGATCCGCACTATACTCGTAGGTTTGGCTTAAATGGACGGCCGCCGGATCGAGATCGGAAATATTGAAGTCAATCCGGGAATTCCGGGCACCGGGACCAGTGAGTTCAGCAATATTGACAACCAATCTATCCCCGGAGGTGAGCGGAGTAAAGTGATAGGTGCTTAAGGTCAGAGAAGAATTCAATTGAAATTTTCCGCTGATAATTCCTGTTCCGGATTCATAGCGTACCTGATCCGGGGAAAAAGACGAGAGCTGATACTGCCCGGTATCGGTGTAAACAGTGAATCCTGCTTCAGACAGTAAATCCAGTGTGGGAGTTTCCGGATTGTACTGTTGGTAAATATGGTCCAACCACTGAGTAATTCTATGTTTTTCAGCGTTATAGACTATTGCAGTTAAACCATTGCTTGAAGGAATTTTATAGATAGATTTATGTGGTATAGAATTCACCTGATGCACTTTTTTAATTTGCTCTTCTGTATAGAGGCCGACAGGTCCGCGATAAATTCCGCCGGTTCCCCCGGTATCATACACCCTAATTGCCAGAAGGTTTTCAGTTTTAAGCAGCCCGGACGACAGCGGATATTTCCGGAACGAATAATGTTCAGACTGGACTTTCGGGGGAAATTTACCGGTTTGACCGAGTAATCCCCCGTTGAGATAAACCTGATCCACATCCGAGATAAACCCCGCTACCAGATAATACCTTTTATTCGATTCCCTGATATGTTCGGGCGCCACAAACCGGACCCGATACCAGCCATATCCGTTAAATTCTTCACCTAAACTTTCCGGCACTTTTACCGATTGCCAGACAGAGTCGGACTCAAATGCCGGTGAGGACCAGCTCGGATCGTCACCTGCATGAAATTTCCAGTTTCCCTGGATTGGAAATTGACCGTACCCGTACGACATCACACCGAGGAAAACGATGAAGACAGTAATGTGTCTTAACATCTAGGCTACCTCAGCTGCAATGCGGTCATAATCAATAACCCGGTTTCTGCCACTTTCTTTGGCATAATACAGCGCCTTGTCTCCCTGCTCTACCAGATCCTGTGTATTGACATGCTCTTCTTTGGCTAAATGACTGATTCCGATACTCACCGTGATTTGAATCTCAGGAGTATTTTTCGCCGCATCGCCTGTAAGCTCAAACGCATGCTCTTCGATGCGTTTTCTGAGACGCTCGGCAAATATCTGTGCTCCCTCAATATTCGTCTCCGGCAGAATCATTGCGAACTCTTCACCACCATAGCGGATCGGGATATCGATATTCCGGGATGAATCACGGATAATCCAGGCAAGGTTTTTAATGATTTCATCGCCATTCAGATGGCCGTATGTGTCGTTGACCGATTTAAAGTGATCGATATCCAGGATCAGAAACGAGAGCGGATTTTCATATCGCTGGGAACGCTCGATTTCCTTTTGAATTTGCTCTTCGAAGAAGCGTCGGTTGTATAAGCCGGTCAGACTGTCTTTTATCGCGAGCTCCTTGACCTGCTGGAATACTTCCAGGTTGTTTATGACGTGCAACACCAGCGCTACGCGGGCACTAAAGGTGGCAAACAGACGGATTTCTTCGGTGGTATAGCTGTTCTTACCGCACGAGCTGATGAATAGTAACCCGAGCAGTTCCTGATCCGGAGTCTTCAGCGGAATACTGATATTCGCCTTCCAGGGAGACGGGATTTCAGGAGCCGAATCCGGCAACGGCTCGCCATCCCACCCATGTATTTTCTTATGGATAGGTTTATCATCGAAATCTTCACCCGTTTCATTCTCAAACTGTCGTATAACTTCGCCGGTAATTGATTCCTCTACCGGATCGTTCAAGTGGTAATTCGTGTGGATAAATATTTTGGTATTGGTTTCCTGATAAACGCTAAGGAAGCCCAGATCGAACCCGATTATTTCTTTCAGATCGTCAAATATGGACTCTACAAATTCTTCGAAATCCTGCGTCGTGGCTACCTTTTTGCTCATCTCATACAAAAACTTTAGTCCGCGATCCTTGAGCTCGGCAGAATCTTCGAGTTCTTTCACATAGTTATAGAGGTTTATTTCCGTCTCACTCAGTGGAAAATTCGGAGAAAAAATCAGGGAGACCTGCCCAAACTTTTCGGAACTAATGTCTTCGTTTGACGCGACCGGGATCGCAGTCACATTATATAGTAAATCCCGTTCCGAATTTCTAAGATCAATCTGAGTATAGCCCACGCCAAATTCTCTTATCTCGCTTAAAACATCCCCGGTAAACTGGTCGAAATCCAGATCCGGAAAAACGTCCATAAACTTTTTCTTTCCAATTCCCTGCTGTTCGAAATGGCAGAGATTAAGTCCTGCCTCATTTCCATCCAGAATTTCGCCGGATTCCAAATCGACCCGGATCGTTGCCAGCTGGGATGCAATCTGCTTTTGTTCCCCCTCGGAACGCGGGTCCATATTTTCAAGTTGCTCTAGCAGTAACTCTCTTGCCCGTTTCCGGTCATATTCCTTCGCTGCCGCATTCAGGATATCCTTGAGTTGTTCGATCTGGAAAGGCTTCCGGAAAAACCGAAATACCGCACCCTGATTGATAGCATCCATTGCCGACTCGAGATCAGCGTAACCGGTCATCATTATTCTGACAATCTGCGGATATTGTTCTTTCAGGATATTTAACAGCTCAATACCGGTCATTTCCGGCATTTTATGATCCGCAACTACGATATGGATATCGCTTTCTTCAACTATTTCCAGGGCCTTTTGCGGCGAATCCACTGTGCGGGTCGGATACGTCCAGTTATGGGCAAGCTCTTCCAGAAACTGCAAAAAGTCTGTATCGTCGTCTACAAACAAAATAGCATGTTTCATGAATCGATGGCCCTTGACTTGATATGAGACGCTGTCGGCTTAACCCTTGCCTGGCACAGCGAATAACTCACTGGTGCCGGTAACCTTTCGGACAACCTGCGAGGCGACTGTAGAGCTTTGCATTATGTAAAAATGGATTGCCGGTACCCCGGCTTCTAACAATTCCATGGTTTGGTTTAACGCCCATTCAATGCCGATTTCACTCACCGAAGCGCCCTCGGCAGCCGCAACTTCCTGTGATAATTCCTCCGGCAGATCAATATGAAAGTACCGGGGTAAAAAACTAATGTGACGCTTGGAGGTTAATATTTTCAGGCCGGGGATGATCGGAACCTCAATTCCGGCTTCCCGACAGCGGTCCAAATAATCAAAGTATCGCTGATTATCGAAAAACATTTGCGTCACAATATAATCCGCACCGGCTTCAATCTTGGCTTTTGTCTGTTGGATGTCCCAGTCGAGATTGGGCGCCTCGAAATGCTTTTCCGGATAACCGGCGACTCCGATACAAAAGTCAGTTGGCGTTGCATTGGCGAGATCTTCCAGGTAATTGCCATTATTCATTTCATGGATCTGATTAACCAGGTCTATGGCATATTCATTCCGGGTACGGCCATCCTGCAACTCTTTTTGGTAACCGGGATCGTCACCGCGGATTGCCAGCACATTTTCAATGCCGAGGTAGTTCAGTTCAATGAGCGCATCTTCGGTCTCCTGGCGGGTGAACCCCTGGCAGAGCAAGTGCGGAACCGCATCAACCTTGAACCGGTGCTCGATGGCTGCGCACAGGCCGATGGTACCTGGGCGTTTCCGCTTAATCCGCTTTTTATAGACTCCGCCCGGTTGTTTCTGTAGGTCTATTTCGGCTGCATGGCTTGTTACATCAATGAATGGCGGGTTAAACGGCATGATACTTTCAATGGTATCAAAGACTCCCTGGATGCTCCCGCCGCGTTTCGGTGGGATAATTTCGTAGCTGATCAACGGCTCCGACGCGCGTTCGAGATGCTCTATAACCTTCATTCGGAATCCTGTGTCTGGATGTCAGATGATTCTCCCTGAAACCCTGATATATCATACCAGTTCGGGCAGTACAAAAATATAGATTTTTACTACTGTAGAATCAACTTGATTTCACCGGATCAAAACCAGAAATGTCCCTGTAATATCACCTCGGAATGGGCGTAATCGGGATCCGCTGCTACCCGGACTAATCGGAACTGTGGTTTAAATTCTACATAGGCCACCGGAATAATATCGAGCCCGAATCCGATCCGGGTGAGACTGTTCTCCGTGAATTCTATATTTTCGTCGTAAAAATGGTGCTCAATCCCGACATCGAGTCCGTCCATCACCTTATACGTGATCTCCGAGTACGTGGCCATCCCGGTCGCGTCCGGTTCCGCATAATCAGCAGTTACATCCACCTCTCCGAGGAGCGTGAATTTTCCCCAATTAATACCGCCATAGATGCCGGCCATGGAATAAGTCCTTCCTATCCCGATAGCATCCCCGTTATAAAGGCTCCCGCCTACCAATGCATTTATATCGCCAACCCAGAAGGCGTGCTTTACCGACAGCGTCGTCGAATAGGATGTTCCGTTGCGAGGCTTGCCCAGGCTACCGGTAACCTCTAGTCCAAAAGGCTTGAGGGTCGCTTCTACACCAACGGTTTGATTTGTTGGCTTCCAGTGCAGGCCCTGTCGATCTGTTGGGATATTTGCGACCGGTTCCGGTGTTGCAATCCCGCCGACGTTTCCGCCGCGGACAAATGCAGTATGGTCCTCAAGCCGTAATCCATATGCGGGTAAAAATTGCCCCAGACGAAAATATCCGTTATCGTTGTCAAATTCGTATTGCCCCCATACATCCGTGGCGGCAAAATTTCGAAAAAGCGATTGTTCGAGGAAGAGTTGAAACCGTTCAGCAGGAACAATGTTGAGGTAGGCGTCTGCCTGCATCGGAAAAAACGCGTGCTCAGAACTCCCGTTTTGATTGTACCGATAGTACTGTACTCGGATGTCAGTGCCCAGCCGGACAAATTCATTGAGTTGTCCTGTGAAGTCTTCGCTGCCAAAATCGCCCCATTCTTCCATGGGAAGCACCTGGCGGGAATAGTAATCCGAACCGTAACTATTCCGCAGCCCACTTCCCTGGCTGTTGACGTGACACTGTCCGCAGGTCACGCCATCTCTGACCGCAAATTTGGGCAGACTATACGCAAAAGTAAATATTCCCGTTATCAGGACAACAAAACCGATTGTGATGACAGATCTCATAGGGGAACCCTTTTTGTCTGTGAGTTGAAACAAAAAATGCTGAAGTAATTTTTATTAAGCAATTTTCAGATTACAATCAAATTGATTTTCCTTTGGGAGTCGTCATTATCAGGTTTTATTTTATCCTTGAACATGGGAAGGTGTGATTCAAGACAAACGTTCATTTTATATATACGCTCTTTGCTTGTGAACTAATCTATCGAGAACTAAATTAACTTCACTTTTTAGAAACCAATGATATTCAGGAATATCGTTCCAGCCCATGAATCAAAGCGCAAGGCAACATAAGCGAAATAAGGTGCTCGTTGTCGACGATGATGCGTCGATAACCGAGATTATTGAAGAACACCTGTCCGACCTTGGATACCGGGTCTTCACAGCGGCCGATGCGCCGTCTGCCCGAGACAAGTTCAGTGAACATGCCATCGATGTTGCCCTGCTTGATATTAATCTGAAAAAAGACAGCGGGCTGGATCTCTTACGGGATTTCAAATCCGAGCGACCGGAAATCGTCGTAATCATGATCAGCGCTATTTCCGATATCAAGACCGTCGTAAAATCGATTCAGCAAGGTGCATACGATTATTTAGTCAAACCGATCATCGACCTGAATCAGGTCAACCTCCGCATCGAAAAAGCGTTCTCCGAGCAGGAACTCAAGTCCGAAAATTTGGCGCTGAAAAACGAACTCTCCCGGCAGAAGGATATTCCGGAGATGCAGAGCCGGTCCCCCGCCATGGCCAAGGTGAAGGACATGATCAAAACCGTCGCACAGTACGATTCCACGGTATTAATTACCGGCGAGTCCGGTACCGGCAAAGAAGTCGCCGCCCGCAACGTCCACAAACACAGCGACCGGGCGGAAAAGCCGTTTATTGCAGTTAACTGTGGCGGTATTCCATCAAGCCTTCTTGAGAGCACGCTCTTCGGGTACGAAAAAGGCGCCTTTACCGGGGCGAATAAGCGCACACGGGGTCTGTTTGAAGAGTCAAATAACGGGACCATTTTCCTGGATGAGGTTACCGAAACAGATGCAGACTTCCAGGTAAAATTGTTGCGGGTGCTCGAAGATAGTACTATCAGGCGGGTTGGCGGGACCGAGGAAATTACACTTGATCTCCGCGTTATTGCCGCAACCAATAAAGATTTGAAGCAGTATGTGGATGACGGCAAATTCCGCGAGGACCTCTATTACAGATTGCACGTAGTGAATATTTCGCTACCGCCGCTCCGGCAGCGCACCGAAGATATCCCGCTCATCGTGGATTACCAGGTGGATCGCCTTGCAGAAAAGTTAGGACGTGAGAATTTGACCATCGAACCCGAGGTGATGGAGAAATTTCAGGAATACAACTGGCCCGGGAATATCCGCGAGCTGATTAATATTCTGGAAAGCGCGATTATCATGTCCAATTCCGAGGCCATTACTTACTCGGATCTTCCCTCCCATTTTAAGACCGAACTGCAGAGTCAGTCATTCACGCCGATTGACGGGAACGACTATCAATCGGCGAAGACGGAATTTGAGCGCGTGTACTTTACCTCACTTTTAAGTACGGCCGATAATAACATTACCAAAGCGGCAGAAATCGCAGGGATCACCCGCCAGCATCTGTACCACAAGATGAAGGAACTGGATATTAAGAAGAACTGATTCCAATTAAGTAATTCCCGCCTCCCCTTCTTCACTTTTTTCTGCACCTCATTTTTTAGTCAAAAGAGTTTTCCTCTTATTTCTTACCTGCACACTGATTACAAATCTTGACTTGTGTTAAAAAATATTTACACACCCCGCCAAGTGTAAGATTTATATGACGTCCTCTAAAAGACATATCGACCGAAAGGAAGAAAATTAAAAATTTTATCTCCTTGTTTTTATAAGTACTTAAAACTACCCAAAATATGTTTGGCATACGGTTTGAAAATGTAAATAGTGAATATGTGACACAACAACCCAAACAAGGAGAAATGAAATGGGACAGCAACAATTACTCTTAATCGTTCTCGGCGCAATCATCGTTGGTATCTCAGTAGTCGTTGGAATTAACATGATGGGAACCGCCTCGGACAACGCCAACCTGGATGCAGTCAGGGCGGACCTTCTGAATATAGGTAGTTCAGCACAGGGATGGTTTAAGCGACCTGAAATGATGGAAGGGGGCGGGAATTCGTTTAATGGATTGGATTTCAGCTATATCACTTTCGGTAGTGATACAACTTACAACAACAATCTTACTGCTAAAAACCAAAATGGAGTATATGATATGGTTGCAGACTCAGCACAAGTTACTGTGACTGCGACTCCCGCATCAGGTGGAGCGCAAAGTATTACTGCGACTGTAACTGCAGGCAATGTTGAAATTGTAACAACTCCTAACCCTTAAAAGATAGTTAAAATTTTGAAGCCTCTCCATTTCATTGGAGGGGCTTCTTTCCTTATGCCTATGACCAAATATAGATATACAGGTAATACCAGGCAGAATAAAACTATTCAGATAGAGTTTGAAGCTGCCAAAAAAAATGAAGCCAGAAAAAAAGTAGCCCTTTTTGAAAAAAAGAGGGGACTTGTTGATGGCAATTTAGAAGAAGAACGTATCTTCATCTATAAAGTCAGCAAAAACGGCGGAAAGCCCGTCAAGGGTGAACAGCGCGCCTACAACGCCACCGAACTCACTAATGCGTTAGAAAACCTTGGTTATGAAGTTCACCGGGTAGAGAAGAAGCTTTTCAACTTTAAGGGAAGCGTACCGACTTCTGAAGTCGTCTCCTTTATTAGTTTGTCTGCCGATCTCCTGAAACAAAAACTCAGATTTGACGAAATCCTGAAGTTAATTAGTGAAGATGTCACTAATAAGCGGATGAAGCAGACAATCAAGGAGATAGAAAAGGATTTAAAGGACGGAAAAGACGGTGACCAGGTTTACGGCAAACACCAGGGTATTTTCGGCAAATTTACCACCTATATGCTGAGTGTTGCCTCCACCAGTGGAAACATGGCAGAGGTGTTCGAGAGTACCGCAAAATTTTTGGAGCGGGATGCCGAATTTAAAAAGAACCTTCGAAAATCATTATTAATGCCAATGATAACCCTTTTTGCGGTCTTCGGCGTAGTGATTGCCTATGTCGCGTATATATTCCCCAAAACAGCGGAAATGTTCGTCAAGTTCGATATTGATCTGCCGCCGATGACAGCAGCGACGATGGATTTCAGCAACTATTTAGAAGCCAACTGGATCATTTTAACTATCAGCACTCTTCTCCCCATCATTATTGCTGTAATATTTTTCCAGACTAAAAAGGGGCGGCTCTGGTTTGACAAACATATCATTAAAATTCCTATCATCGGTACTCTTCTCCATCGCACAAGTATCGAAATTTTTTCGCGGGTTTTTTACACCCTATACAGTGGTTCTGGTGAAAATGTCGATGTGATTCGAATTGCAGCTGAAGCCAGCAGAAACAATTACATCGAGCACCGGATCAAATCTATTGCCATACCAATGATGCTTAAGGACGGCGCCGGTCTTCTGGAATCACTGGAAGCTACCGGGGTATTTCCAAAGACAGCCCTCAGCCGGTACCGGCTTGGCTTTGAATCGGGCACCCTGAAAGACAATGCGAAGCAGCTTGCGGATTATTACGAGGCACAGACCTCTCACAAAATGGAACAGACCATAACGTCAATCAATGCCGTAATTAGTCTCTTTATAATGATAGTGATGATCGCCATTACTGTAATTTCCTCTGAGACAGCGGTTATACAACCTAACTCACCAATTTAATATGAACTTTCGCTTTTCAAAACAGCCGGAAATAGACGACTCCCCTTCCCTGGATTTTCCGAAATCCAGGGGGACGGATGTACGGGTCCCCTCCACCGAAAAACCCAGGCATCTCGGCCGTATTTTGCTACGACGTGGAATTATTACCGAGTCCCAACTCCAAACGGCATTGTCGGTTCAGGAAAGGGAATCCGGGGACAGCCAGCGGAGCCTGGGATTAATTCTCAATAACGACCTGGGCGTCGATCGCCATGAAGTAATGTCCGAAATTGCACGAATTTACGCCTTCCGTATCGTGGGACAGCGCGGTGAGTCCTTTCCGGAAGAGCAGATAGAATTCATTAAGGGGATCCTTGAAGATCTTGACAAGGATACCGTCTCACGGATGGTGCATCACAAGGTTATTCCGTACGAGATGAACCGGAACGCCCTGGTTTTTGCCGCAGCCGATCCGACGGCGCCCGGTATCTCCCCCATTATTTCCGATCTCAATTTTAAGCAGTACGAAATCGCGTACTGCCGGCTGGAAGTCCTGAACCATCTAATCGAGCAGGTCTACGAGGAGAAGAATGAATATCTGGATCTGCTGGATGACATGGAGTTCACGGATGCGGAGGTGGCCGAGCAAACCAATCAAATTGACGAAGAGGAACTGGACGCCGAGATCAACCGGAGCATGCTCAATTCCCTGGTGGAAGGTATGCTGCTGGAATCGGTCCGGCGCGGTGTCAGCGATATCCATGTGTTGCCCAAAGAAGGCAACGTCACCGAAGTCCATTTCAGAATCGACGGAAAACTCCAACTCTGGCACCGACAGGAAGGGGTAAAGCCGGAGGCGATCTCAGCCGTAATCAAGGATAAAACCCGGAACGTGGATCGATTCGAGCGGGATTCATCGCAGGACGGGTTCATCCAGCGTGTCGTGGATAACCATCAGATCCGGTATCGTGTCTCAATCCTCCCAATCGTTGGACAGGAATTCAGCCGGAAGCTTGAATCAGTCGTTATCAGGGTTCTCGATGACCGAAAAGTCATCACGGACCTGAACAAGCTCGGTCTCCAGGAACAGGCGCATAGCGACTTTCTCAAGGCGATCACCAAGCCGTCCGGTATCGTAATTATTACCGGGCCAACTGGTAGCGGTAAGTCCACTACCCTGGTCGCGGCGATTTCCCATATCATCGATCCCAGTATCAATGTGCTTACCGTGGAAGAGCCGGTGGAATATTTAATCCGGGGCGCCCGGCAGCTGAAACTGGGCGACCATATGACCTTCGATCAGTCGCTCCGCGGCATCCTCCGGCACGATCCGGATGTGGTGTTGGTCGGGGAGATCAGGGATCTGAAGACGGCAGAGATTTCCATCAAACTGGCGAACACGGGACATCTTACTTTTTCAACTCTGCATACGAATGATGCACCGAGCGCGATCTCCCGTCTCTACAAGATGGGCGTTGAGCCGTTTCTAATCGCCAATGCCGTGAACCTGGTGATGGCCCAGCGGCTTGTCAGAAAACTTTGCGATCATTGCAAAACCCCCATCGAAGATATGCACCCCGATGTGCCGTTGAACCTCGGCTTCACCGAAGAGGAAGTGTTGGAAACCACATTCTATAAACCGGTCGGCTGTGATAAATGCCATAACGGCTACAAAGGCAGAACCGCCATCATGGAAGCCCTCTCCTTCACGAAAGGCATCAGGAATGCCATCCTGAATGCAGGCGAGCAGATCGACGAGGAGCGGATAAAATCCATGGCCATTGGCAACGGAATGCTCACGCTGCGTGCGTCCGGAAGAGAACGTGTGAAGGAAGGCGTCACTTCCCTGGAAGAAGTTGCAGCTATTACGGTGGAGGATTGATTTATGAGCAGCGGCGCAGAACTTTTACTAGTGCTCGGAGCTCTGACCATCTTTTCTTTATCTACGTTGAACATCAACGCAGTACTGAGCCAAAACAACGAAATGATGGTGGAACAGGAATACTCCTATGCCGCCATTGCCCTGGGACAAAGCTATATTGATTCATTCCGTTCCCTGGCGTTTGATGAAGCGACACTTGGCGGAACGATTCCGACAAACATCCCGAACGATTTTTCCAATTCCAGCAATTTTGGCGGCAACGGCGAAGGCGAAGATATCCCTGATTTCGATGACTTTGATGACTACGATGAGTATCAGGTGGCTGATACGACCCAGCACGGCGTATTCCAGATATCGGTTGATGTTATTTATGTCGACGCTTCCGCCCCGGATTTGAATGCCGGGACAAAAACATCACATAAACGAATGTTTGTGACTATTGATAGTCCGTATCTGAATGACACAATCACCCTGAGTTACATGAAAAGCTACTACCAAAACCTTTAAATGACCGAATCGCAATGAATCTTAACCTGATCGCAAGTTTCGTTATCGGAGGGCTCATACTCCTCTCCATCCTGGATGTAAATAACAATATCCGGGAACAGGGAGTTGTGAGCGCCGCCGATTATCAGGTCAAAACACATACATCGACAGTCGCTGAAGTACTGAGCGAGGATATCCGAAAGGTCGGATACCTGTACGACGGCAACTCTCCCGTTGAAACTATTACTGCCACCAGTATCACATTTCATGCGGACGTTACCGGGGATGACTCCTCTGATACGATTAAATGGATTTTCGATACCTCCAGACCGGATATGGCCACCTCAAATCCCAGCGATACAGTCCTCCATCGGATTGTCAACGCCGATTCCACCGATTTTTCCGGCGGAGTTAACGGATTTGCGCTGACCTTTTATGACAGCCTGGGTGTGCAGACAACAAATCCGGCTACCGTAAAAAAAATACGGATCGTTTTGACCTGTGAGAGTCTGATGCCGATGGACGGTACCCGATATGCGAGATCCGGGTGGCAAAAGACCTTTCGCCCAATCAATCTGGATAAACTGTAGGGAAATAAATGGGACGCGCACTTCTACTCATCGTATTAGGACTTATGGTAGCATCGGCGATCGCGCAGATGTCTTTTCAGGATCGCCAGCAAATGCTTCTTGACCGTTCTGCGACGTATGCCAGAGATGCCGAAACGCGCAATCTTGCAAACTCCGGACTAGAGATCGCTCTGAAGGAACTCGCCGATGACAATTCATGGCGGACCGGTATCAGTAACCTCTCCATTGGGAACGGGACGGTTAACGTGACTGTTGACGATGAATCCACAAATCCCCAACTCCTGGCAAACCAGGTACAGATAACGTCGGTTGCTGATATTGACGGCGAATCATCACAAGTCCGGGGGACCCTTGAATTTGACGGGGGGATTCCTCCAATCCCTGCTCCTATGGGAATTTACAGCAATAACATCACGTTTAACATGAGTGGTAATTCCATATTGATCGACGGCAATGATACGAATGCTGATGGATCTGCGGGGCCGGAAGATGGAGTTCCGGGACTGACTGTGGGTGGGCAAGCCGCAGAAGATTCAATTTATAGTACTTTGACGAGCAGTCAGTTAAATAATATACGTGGCCCGAATGGGTCGCCGAGTATCGAGCAAAGTCCCGGGGACAACTCTGACCTGCAGGGGTACATCGATACCTACACAACCTATGCCGATACGGTAATCTCCTCAGATCTAAATAGTACAACGATTGGCACACCAGGCAATCCAATGATCTCCGTTGTGAATGGCGATGTGCATATTTCGTCAGTACATGGCGCAGGCGTATTGGTTGTCACGGAGGGGAACTCTATCCGGATCACCGGGGATTTTAATTACAAAGGTCTGATTATCCTTCAGGGGAATACAAACTTTGAGGCCGATATCTATGGCAACACAAATATTAACGGGGCGATTCTGTTTTCCTCCACAGATCCAACAGCTAATTTTGATCTCGACCTTCGCGGGAATGTCAACATGATCTACGGAAGTCAATCATTGGTGAAATTAGAAAAAGAATTGTCAGATCAAATTGACAGCGAATTACGGCAGGTTTCACGGTATGAATAATACGATACAACAGCAGAAAATTCCTGATATCTCTGATATTATCGGTAGAACAAAAAAATTGACCTCAGAGATTTCGGATCATGTATCGGGAGCGGAACTCCAGGAGCAGATCGGGCAGATTTATCTCGCCCAGCCGGAGACATTCCGCAGCTCTCTCAGGAGATTTTTGCACGACTCCCTGCGGCAGATGGAGCCCCAGGATGCCTCTGATATGGACATTGGCGGTCCGGGATGCGCGGGTAAAATCTGGTACCGAATCCATGGCGAGAAGAAACCCGTCTCAAATAACACACCACTCCCTCACATCACCACTGATTTTTTATGCCAGGCATTATTGACGGGACGCCAGCGTGCTCTGCTTTTAGAGGGCAAGAATGTTGATTTCTCTTATTCCCTGCCCTCCCTCAATGGAAAAGCCTCCCAACGATTTCGCGCAGACATGTATTTTGATCTGGGACATCTCGCGCTGAATGTCCGAAGAATTTCGTCGGAAATCCGGCCCTTTAAATCGCTGGGATTTCATCCGGCCGTGGCGCAATTACTCAGTGTAGATTATCAATCCTCCGGGTTAATTCTGGTGACGGGAATATCGGGGGCCGGAAAGTCCTCGACTCTGGATACAATCATAGATGCCAATAACCGGACTGCCAATACGCATATCGTCATCATCGCTTCCCCGGTGGAACTCGTCCATACACCACAGAAAGCCATTATTCGTCACCGGGAGGTCGGGCGGGATGTGCGTTCCTTTAAGTCAGGGACCGTGGAAGCCCTGCGCCAGGATCCCGATATCATCGTCATCGGTGAGTTACGCGACCCTGAGACGATCATCACCGCCCTGGAGGTTGCGGATTCCGGGCATAAGACTTTCAGCACCTTACACACAGCCTCCGCGATTGAAAGTATTGACCGGATTGTGGCGGAAACGCCCCCAACCGAACAGGATCGGGTCCGCCACAGACTGGCCGATGTCCTTACGGTGGTCATCAGTCAAAAACTTATCCGGGATAAAGCCGGCAAGCCGGTATTAGCTAAAGAAGTTCTGGTAAATAATTCTTCTGTTCGGGCTGCAATCCAGAATAATAACACAAACGACATTTACCAGATATTACAGGAAGGCAGCGAGTCGGGCATGCACACCCTGGAACAGGATCTGAAACGATTGGTGGATCAGGGGACAATTGAGGCCAAAACAGCCATCAGCCATGCCAACAATAAGAAACGAATGCGTCAGTTACTGCAATATCTTGATTAATTTTAACGGGATTATACGTGGGTAAAAAACAAATTACAGGTTTATGTATAGATGGCCCCAATCTTCGGGTCGCGGTTCTTGAACAGCGGAAAAACCAGTTACACCTGGTGAAGCTTAAGACGGTAGAATTCCAGCAGCCGGTGATGGCGTATCCGTTTGAGGAATCTGTACCGGAACCGGTTGAAGCCGGTATAGAAGAGGAAAATCCCGGAGACTTCTCCTTTGAAGAGGCCTCGAACGGAGCCTTTGAATCAGAGTCAGCGGAGGACGATCTATTTGATCTTGAAGCAGCATACGACGATGCTGATGTAGAGGTCGATCAGGACACCGATCAGCTGGTCCGACTGCTGCAGTCCCTGGATTCCAAAAAGCACAAATTTGCGATGAGTCTCCCGCTGGGCTCCACAATCATCCACCCCATAGAGCGCCGTAATTTCCAGGAGGCTAAGAAAAAGGAGATTCGCCATACCGTCGAGGAACGCATTAAATCGGTGTACGAGCCATCGGAGGCTAATGTCCAATACGCGTATGACGTTCAGGATGATGGTCAGATGCTCCTGGTCTCCCGGGAAGGTGAAATTCCGCAAATTGAACACCTGGATCGGGTGGCTGAACTTCAGTCTTCAAAAATTCATTACGAAACCATTCACCCGGATGAAGCCGGGATCATCGGCCTGGTTCGGACTAATTATGACCTGGCACCTGGGACAATCTCGGCGATTGTCCATACCGGGTTTGAATCCAGTCGGATCATATTTTTACGCGGCAAGGAAGTACTAACTATTCTGCCGCTTATTCATCGGGGACAGCAGTCCGACGACGTGGTGCAAGCCTGCCTGAGTAAAATCCTGCTGGAACTGGATCAGAACAACCTCCCTGGCCTCCACCAAATAATCATGGTCAATGGGAGTCTGCGGGAGCGTCATTTCGAATTTATCCAGGATCATCTTCCGGAAGTCACCCTGGAACCGCTGAAATTTGACCCGGAACTTATCCAAATTGATGGAGAGCATCAGCAGCAGCTTCGGTTTTATCTCCCGGCGATTGCAGCGGCATGGAAGGCACAGAATTTCCAGGCTGATGACTTCCCTGTACTCTCTCTAATTCCGGACCGGATTCGTGAACGCCAAAAAACGTTTAAGCTGGCCTGGCATGGTATGGTATTGCTTCTCTTGATTGCCCTGACCCCCATTTTGTTTAACAAGGTGTATCAGGATAAAATGACGGAGCGACAGCAAACCGCCCAGCAGGCGATGAACGCCTGGCGACAAGCTGAGATTTCCAGACCGTTTGTCTCAGAGGTCGATGCACTCGTCTCCTCAATCTCCTCTATAAATGCAGACATGGAAATGCTTGATACACTGAGCATTGGAAGCAAGCAGTGGACCCGGGATCTTTCCTGGATCAGCGAAGCAGTCGAAAGCGTGAACAGCTGCTGGATTGATAAAATGGTCACCGTCGACGACGAGGTCATAATCGAAGGATTTGCACGGTATAGAAACAGAGTTCCTCGTCTGGCTGCAATGTTTTCCGGTGTGGAAATAAAAGAAGTCGTGGAGGTGAGTCGTCGGGACGTTCAAGTCTACAAATTTATCCTGCGAATCAATGATATTACGAAAGCACCCGAATCTTTGGAAATGGACGGCAACTCATGAAACATGCGATACGTAATTCACTGATTCTATTCGGGATATTGGTTTTACTCTATGCTGGTGGTTGGGCGTATCTCCACTACATCATTGAGCCAAAAATCCAGGCAGTGAAAGAAACGAAAACGACGCGGGAACAGGAATTGGCAGAGATTAATAATACCATCTCGAGATATGGCGACATGAAGCTGAAATTAAGCGAGATCCAGCAACGGTACACCAAATTTCCCAAAGACCTTTTCCCCGCACCGGAACAAAGTGTGATTTACGGGTTTATAAACGCGCTGAGCACAGGTCGGGCGTATATCGATTATAATCTGAAATACGTAAATACTGAATACCACGATGGCTACGGCATTGTAAAAACCAGTCTGGTAGGAAACGGCTACTTCCATAACCTTTTTCGATTTATATCGGCTATCGAAGGGTCACGCCCCCTGACTAAAATTACGGCGTTATCTGTGACGTCCATAGACGAAACCGGCTCCCTTGGCAAGGTCGATATCCGCATGGAGATCAAGAGTTACTTTTACCATCAGAAGTCCGATAAGAGTGATTCTCAGAGATGGATCAAAACGGCATCCTCCACCGTTTGGGATGGACAGAATTCAGAGAATCCCCCCGTTGATGTATTAAAGCGTGGTTTGCCGATTGCTGCTGTTGCCTCGGATGGTGACTGGACCAAGGTCAGCACGAATAACAGCACTGGTTGGGTACAATCAGAAAACCTGACCAGCAATCCCGGCGACATTCCATATCCCTCTTCCAGGGTTGCCTCAAGCACCGGGTATAATCCATTTTATCCGCATATCCATACCGTACCAAAGAATCAGGAAAATCTGGTCGATGTGTCAAAAAGCAGTCTGCTCGGATTAACGGCCGAAACCGCGTACCTCATCGATCAGAACAATCAGATGCGACAGATTTCCAGAGGAGACGAAGTCTACCTCGGATACTTCGCTAGCATCAATCAAAAGGAACAAACGGCGACATTTCGCCTGAATAAAGGCGGTATACGTGAGCGGGTAACGTTGCAGGTTGACCAAAAATCTAATTGACATTTTTAGCAAGGAATTCCTAATGAAGAAATCGATATTATTCGCAATTTGCTTTCTTGTAATCAGAGCATTGTTTGCTCAGCCGGCCAATATCCCGGTCGAGCCCCGGAATCCCGATGAAATTGTGACTCTCAGCCGGGAAACTACCTTCGATCAGGCCATTCAGATACTGAATAGCTTTGCCCGGGAATATGAACAGCGCATCATTATTAATAGAACCTCCTTTCAACAGCCTATCGGTGTCAATATCCCGGCGATGCCCTGGCAACAAGCACTCCGCTATATCACAGCCGCGAATGGCCTCATCCTCGAGGAAAAAAAGGATTATTACGAAATCCTGCCTCAAACTCCTGAGCAGGCAGCGTCTAAATCATCGGCATCCCGCCAGTCCTTTTACGGGACGGATTCCAAAGAAATAAGAATCTCTGCGACCTTTTTTGAGGGGCAGCGACGACTCCTGCGTGAAATCGGGGTAGACTGGTCGACGCTGAATAACGGGAAAGTGTCTATTGCAAGTCAGGGTGCGCAAAATGTTTCATCTCCCATGTTCGAGGTCGGGATCCCATCACTGAATCCGGGTGATTTAGCCAGAATTGCCGGTACCGGCTGGGATATCAGAGCTCTGTTCAGCACGTTTGAAGCAGCGAATAAGGGTGAAATCCTGTCGTCTCCGACAATAAAGGTTCTAGACGGGGAAACCGGGCGAATTCAGGTCGGCCAGGATTTCTCCATTAACCAGGTCGATTTTGCCGGGAACACGGTAACCCAGTTCTTTAGCACCGGAACCATACTAGATGTCACACCAGAAGTCGTGGAAATCAACGATACAACGTTTATTCACATGGACATCAGTGCGGAAAAAAGTTCGGCCCAGCCCGACCCCGTCAGCACGATTATCAACAAGCAACAGGCGAGTACCCAGATCTTGCTGCTCAGCGGCGAGGAGACTCTCATCGCTGGGTTGTACCGAAACGAAGAATCATCAGTCAGGCGCGGAATTCCCTATCTGAAAAATCTTCCGTGGTGGTTCTTTGGGCTCCGGTTTCTGTTTGGATATGATTCCAAAGATAGTATTGAGCAGGAGTTGGTTATCCTGATTAAAGCCGAGTTGATTCCGAGTATCTCCGAGCGCTACAGCGATAAGTCTAAACCTTAATCTGACTATCCCCCACGCATCTCTATACGCTGCGCGTAATAGACAAGATGCGGGAAATGGGCAATGGAAACAAAAATCTTGGTCGTGAATAAAGATGAAGCAACCCGTAAACTATTTCTCGGTATTTCGGAGGAATTTGAAGTGCCGATTGATGTTTTCGCCAACTGGTACGACGGGCTGACTGCGCTGCTGAAAAAGGAATATGGCCTCATTTTCATCGATACGAATTTGGGGGACCTAACCGGGTTGGAATTTCTCCGGCTGGTGAACGGACTAGATTTGAGTGCGGCGACTGTTTTACTTTCTGCATCTCTGGAGAAGGAACTTTTCCATGAACGATCCGACATCAGAGCCGATGTTTATCTGGAGCGCCCCATTTCCGTTATCGATGTACTCAATAATATCGTAACCTTCACACAATCAGATAGATTGCAACAGCTTCTGAAAAAGAAAAACATTCCCCGAAAACGTTAATTCCATCGCCTGTTCAGTCCCCCTTTTCCTCATAGAAATTTAGTAGTTACTCTCTTCCGAAATCTTTTTACATTTCAAATTGATAATTAAACGGAACGGCCAGATGCAGGCAACAGCCAAAGCACATCCAAACATTGCTCTCATCAAGTATTGGGGGAAGCGAAATGCAGAACTCAACCTGCCCGCAACCGGTTCGATATCAATGACGCTGGATGCACTTTGGACTGAAACGACTGCGCGGTTTGACAAGACTTTTGATCAGGATATCTTAATTTTAGATGGCACCCAAGCAACGCAAAATGCCACATCCCGGGTGAGTCAATTTCTTGATATATTTCGCAGTCTATCCGGTACAGACCAGTTTGCACGTGTCGAATCCGTAAACAACTTCCCTACTGCTGCCGGACTGGCTTCATCGGCATCAGGATTTGCTGCACTTGCTCTCGCTGCCTCTACATCACTGGGGTTGGACTTAGCGCCAACTAAACTATCCGAGTTAGCACGACGGGGATCGGGTTCCGCCGCACGCTCGATCTATGGCGGATTTGTGGAAATGTCCCCAGGCGAAAAATCAGACGGTGCTGACGCATTTGCAACACAACTCTATGCAGAGTCCTTTTGGGATGTTCGTCTCCTGGTGCTTATCATGTCCGATGCAAGCAAACAGGTGAGCAGCACGGATGGTATGAACCGCACAATGGCAACGTCGCCCTATTACTCCGCCTGGAAAAGCACAATTCCCACAGATCTTGATGAGATGCGGGTGGCTCTCAAGAGGAAAGATATTCACCGGGTCGGTGAACTCGCTGAACATAGCTGTTTGAAAATGCACGCCTCTTCCATGGCGTCCAGGCCGGGTATTATCTATTGGAACAAAGGAACGGTGGAAGCCATGAACAAGGTCCGGGAATTACGTAATGATGGTATTCCGGCGTATTTTACCATTGACGCCGGACCGCAGGTAAAGGTGCTCTGTCTTCCTGAAGATGAGGAAAAGTTAACGACTCATTTTCAACAACTTCCCGGCGTCGAAAAGGTAATTACAGCATCGCCCGGTCCGGGTGTATCAATTGTCGGGGAATCACCATGATGGTAACCTGCCATACCCCGGGGAAAATGATACTACTTGGCGAGTATGCCGTATTAGACGGCGCCCCTGCCCTGGTCACAGCTGTCGATAAATATGCGAAAGTAAGCATTCAAGAGGCAGAAAATGGTCACTGGTCAGTCAGCGCTCCTACTCTCCATATTTCAAGGGTGGGGTTTTCCACAGATGCCGGGAGAATTTCCTTTGAAGCCGGAATTGATTCCGAACACCGGATCCAGTTGCAGTTTTTTAAAAAGGCCGTGGAGACCAGTTTCGCTGATTTAGAGGGTACCCTTCCTCCTGCCAATATTCGCCTCGATACAGACGATTTTTATGCAAACGACGGGAGAAAATACGGATTTGGCGGGAGCGCTGCGCTTACTGTTGCGCTTGTATCTGCATTGGCCGTTTACAGCGGTGCAAAACCGTTACCGAGCGAAAACTCACTTTTTTCCAGGGCCTACCGGTCGCATTCGGAAGCCCAGGGAAAATTCGGCAGCGGTATTGATATTGCGACCAGTATATACGGCGGGATTATCGAGTACACTCGTGCTGAGCCTGCGAACAAGACAGCGCCGATATCTATGGATTTACCAGAAAATTTTTATATTCTCCCTGTCTGGACTGGCAAATCAGCCTCAACCTCCAGGATATTGAAGCGACTGGAAAATTACCGGGTTGAACGTGCGAAGGATTACCGGCGAATTTTCAAAAACCTCAACGCGATATCCCGGGATGGTTGCCGGGCTTTCCATCATCAGGATATTCAAAGGTTTTTCACTGATGTGGATAAATTCTATCACAGTATGGAAAGACTCGGTGAACTGATAGATATCCCGGTTGTCTCTGCCGAGCATAAGGCAATCTACCATTTGGTCAGAGATACCGGTGGATACTATAAACCATCGGGCGCCGGCAACGGCGATATCGGCATTGCTTTTACTGATTCAAAAACGATTATGCAGGATATTAAGACCTCGATCATAGACAGTAATTTTACGCTTCCCGGGGCACGCATTTCCCATCAGGGTGTTCATGTCAGCAACAACGAATCTACCGTAGCAAAGGAAGTGCATTAGATGAGCGCGAAATCCCGTATTCCCAAGTTTTACCGGCGTTCCATTGAAGAACGGCTGGATTTGCTCCATGAGGAGGAGTTGATTTCCGAGGAAGACTATATCTCCCTTCGGAATAATTTGAATATTTTGAAGCCGGATCAGGCTGATCGCATGATTGAAAATGTTATCGGCATTTTCGGTCTTCCCCTGGGGCTCGGCTTGAACTTTTTGATTAACGGCAAACCGTACGTTGTACCGATGGTAGTGGAGGAACCTTCAATCGTGGCTGCTGTCAGTGCGGCGGCCAAGACAGTGCTGGGCGCCGGCGGATTCCACAGTAAAAGTACTGATCCAATACTCATTGGTCAGGTACAGGTGGTGGAAATGGAAAACCCGTCCAGGGCAAAACAGGCAATTCTCCAGAATAAAGAGGAGATCCTGAACCTGGCGAACAGTCTCCACCCTAATATGGTGGCCCGGGGTGGCGGTGCAATTGACGTGGAAGTTGCCATTCATCCTAATTCTTCCCACAAAGGTGACATGGTTGTCACTCACCTGCTTGTTGATACCAGAGATGCTATGGGTGCGAATTTGGTCAACAGCATGTGTGAAGGCATTGCGCCACTGATAGAAAAAATTACTGACGGAAAGGTGTTTCTCAGGATCCTCAGCAATCTCACGGATCGGGCACTGGTGAAAGCCAAGTGCAAAATCCCGGAGGAACTCCTCGATTTTAACGGGACCCCCGGCGCAGAAGTCCGGGACGGTGTAATTCTGGCAAATGAATTTGCCTCTGTTGATCCGTATCGTGCGGCCACCCATAACAAAGGAATCATGAATGGGATTGATCCGGTCGCCATCGCCACTGGCAATGACTGGCGCGCCCTGGAGGCTTCGGCCCATGCCTATGCGGCCCGAGGGAGTTCCTACACTGCTCTGACATCGTGGGAAAAAAACGAAGATGGCGATTTGGTCGGGTCGATTGAGTTGCCGATTAAGGTGGGTATCGTCGGGGGCTCGCTCAAGGCCAATCCTTCTGTGGAAACATCCCTCAGGCTACTTGGGGTAGAGTCCGCTGTTGAACTGGCAGAAGTGATGGGAGCTGTCGGTCTCGCGCAGAACTTTTCGGCACTGCGGGCTCTTGTGACAGAAGGGATCCAGCGGGGGCATATGACCTTACACGCCAGAAGCGTGGCCAATGCCGCGGGCGCCTATCCGGAAATTTTCGAGCGCGTGGTGGAACTGCTCATCGAGAGTAGTGATATCAAGGTCTGGAAGGCTAAAGAAATCATTAATGATTTGGAGAAACGCAAAGAAGTACAGTTCACCGAAGGTCTCGTTGAGGAAGAGAAGGAAAAACTTCCCGCGGGCCACGGGAAGGTAATTCTCCTCGGGGAACACTCTGTTGTTTATGGGTCGCATGCGGTTGCAGCTCCAATACAACTGGCGATGCAGGCCAAGGTCTGGGATAGCCGAGACGGCATTCACCTGCTTATTCCACGCTGGGGTGTTGAAGAAAAAATCCATAAAGGCGCCAACCACCGGTATTCGATTTATCAGTCGTTGGATCTCATTTTGGAGACGCTGGAACTGGACGAGGAAAGCATGAAAATCGAGGTGTTTCCGAATGTGCCGCGTGCCATGGGACTCGGTGGCTCTGCCGCCCTGGCGGTCGCTATTATCCGTGCGCTGGATGAGCATTTCCGCCTGGGCCTCTCCGAAGAGGAGATCTACGATCTCTCCTACGAATCGGAAAAGATCGCACATGGTAATCCATCCGGAATCGATAACACCCTGGCGACCTATGGAGATTTTATCCTGTTTAAGCGCGGCGAACCTCCGTTTATGCAGGAACTCAACGTTCCGGAGCCCATCAAAATAGTCGTCGGACTGACGGGCGTGGAGAGCCTGACTGCCAAAATGGTAGCAAAAGTACGCAAGGCCTGGGAAAACAATACCTCCCATTACGAGAAAATTTTTAATCAGATAAACGATTTGGCGGTAGAATCGGTAGAGGCCATTGAAAACCACGATCTGGAACAACTCGGTGAATTAATGAATATTAATCAGGGATTACTCAATGCCCTGCAGGTATCCAGCCGGGAAATCGAGGAATTGATTGAAATTGCCCGCCGCAATGGTGCCCTGGGTGCGAAACTGACCGGCGGCGGTGGTGGAGGCGCAATAATCGCACTCTGCCCCGACAACCCCGAGGGTGTGGCCTTTGCCATGCGCAAATCCGGCTATGAAGCTATGGTCAGTACCATTGGCGGTAAATCCCAAGCGATAGATGTTTGAAATTTTCCGCAACAGCCAACAATAAACAACAGGACGCACATATATGAACAATGATATAGTTTCGTTTGACGATGAAATGCTTATCTGCGTTGATGAAAATGACACCGTCACCGGCTATATGTCCAAAGATGAATGTCACGACGGTGAAGCGATACTCCACCGGGCGTTTTCTATTTTTATCTTTAATGACCATAATGAACTTCTGATGCAGAAACGCAGTGATGACAAACGGCTCTGGCCGCTTTACTGGTCAAACAGCTGCTGTAGCCATCCCCGGAAGGGTGAGTCCATGGATCTCGCAACAGAGCGTCGGTTGCAGGAAGAGCTGGGGTTGAGTTCCGACTTGCACTATCTCTATAAATTCCAGTATCATGCCTCCTTCGGTGATGCGGGTTCCGAACGTGAGGTCTGCTCGGTGTATATTGGAAGACAGACCGATGATCTGAATATCAACCCGAATGAGATTGCGGAGTGGAAATATATCGCTCCTGATGACCTGGAAATGGATATGCAGGAAAACCCGGAAAAGTACACGCCCTGGTTTCACATGGAATGGAAACGCATCCGGGAGGAGTATTGGGATCAGGTTCTGTCCCTGTAATACTCTTTTTCCAATAGATACAAATAAAGCCCGCTGTTAAGATAGCGGGCCCTTTTTACTTTTATCCGTGATTTATCCGGCATTATTCACAAATTCGAAGAAGAACGAGCGCTTCCGAAGCGCCCCGCCCGTAGACAACCCTCATTCTCACCTTCCGGGCAGCTGTTTTTTCCCGGAAGGTGGCTAGCTTGTTGAAGCTACCCGCAAGGAAAAACGAGCTACCTGGCGGGTAAAGTATTGGCTCTCTCCTCCCAGGAAGGAGGCTTACCTGATTCCGTTCAAATGCATGATTAATCCAGGTTATGATTGCTGAAACAGATGGACATCCCTTTGCGGGTACGGAAACGATATCCCCTCTTCATCGAACCGAAGTTTAATTTTTTCAGTCAGAGCGAATTTTAGTGGAAAATAATCACTGGTATTGATATACGGCCGGACTCCCAGGTTAACGCTGTTATCCCCCAGTTCCTTTACGACGATTGATGGGGGCGGATCGTCCAGTATCCGGCTTTCGGAATCCAGAATATCTTTGAGGACTTTCTTTGCCTTGGGAATGTCATCATCGTATCCGATTCCAACGGTCAAATCCAAACGACGCACATCCTTGGCAGTATGGTTTACGATGTTATCGTTCATCACCTTGGAATTTGGAAGGATGATCTTTTTATTATCGAACGATCGAATGATCGTTTTGAATATCTGAATTTCCTCCACATACCCCTCTGTCCCGGCTGCCTCGATGTGATCGTCCACCTTAAACGGTTTGAACAGGATAATCAGGACGCCGGCAGCAAAGTTGGAGAGGGAGCCCTGGAGCGCAAAACCAATGGCCAAGCCGGCGGCACCCAATACAGCAATAAAAGAGGCCGTCTCGATTCCAAGATTGGACATGGCTGCAATGATAACGAAAACGAACAGACCGTAATATGTAATATTACGCAAAAAGGTTCGTAGGGTTTTATCGATTCCCGACTTATTCAGAGCCCGGCTAAGGAGTTTTGTCAGTAACCCTGCCACCCATTTTCCAACGATAAATATGAGTATCGACCCGATAATCCTCAGCCCGTAGGTCGAGACCAGCGTCACTATTCGTTGATAAATTTCCTGAAATTCCACGGCATCCTCCCTGCTGTTGTTGATTTTGAATGATTTTAAAATAAACATCAGGGCACGCAAATCATAATGCGATGGATTCACATCTGCGGAAGTTGTAAACCAGCAGGTTACTAATTGTTATTTCCCGTATCGACCGTACTGCTAATTTCTCCCGTCATCTCGCCCTGGCGGGATGCTTGATATTCTAAGCAAGGTTCCGTAGTGGAAAAAACCTATCCAACACTACTTCTATGGGATAATATTTTCTAATAGCATAGTTGTCTATAATATTGGTCAAATGACGGCTTTTCCCGGCATGGTGCATAATTGCAGGCTTATGTGGAATTCCGACTGTATATGTAAAATTTTGCACTTTATTGCTAAAGAAATTGTCCCAATGGTCGATATAACACCTGTAAAGATGGGAATCATCCGTCTTTGTAAACAATTTCATGGGAATCAACATGGCTTTGGCACACAGATTCAATCCATGGAAGGGCTCTCTCTCTTGTACCAGCCATGCACGGTGAGCGGAATGCTAACAGCGATATTTCCAATGTTACTGTCAATGCAGATGGAGCGGGTAGAATCCTTTTTGAATCCGTAATAATTCAACAACTATGGTAGAAACTTCATTAAAAATACTTATTTCGCCTCGCCGGATTAATGATTTCGGCGAAAACATAACAGGGGAATGATTTAAAGAGGGGTATCAATATGAATATCGTAGAGAAGCTTTCGATTAAGCAGATTATAATTTTTGCCGGGGTTGGATTAATTGCCGCGGTTGCGGTATTTATTTTCCTGTATTTTCCGTCCAGGATGCAATCGCAAAAACTCGAGAGTATTGAACAGACAGGGAAACAGCTTTCCGAGTTACTTGGATATTCCTGTGCAGTGGGACTCGAATTCGATGATAAAATGTCGGTTCAGTCCGCCACCGAAGGTGTGAAGCAAAATGATGAAATTGCCTTTGTCATGGTTTTCAATAACGAAGGTGAAGTGTACAGTAGTTATAATGCTTCTCAATTCAATGCCCTGAACCTGGCAAAATCCGTGAATAAAGAAAAGGTTAAATTCACGGAGGAAAACTGTGTTGTCCTCCATCCTATTACCAGTGAAGGGAGCCAACTCGGTACTCTTGCCCTGGGGATTTCTCTGGATGCTGCACGAAAGGCAAAAGCGGAGAACCGGAGGATGGTACTCATCGTGAGCCTGTTGATTATCGGAGTGGGATCAGGGGCACTTTATCTGGTTGGTGATGCTATCGGCAAGGCCATTTCCGGGGTTGTCGAGACACTTACCAAGCAGTCTGATGACACTGCGCACGCCTCTGATGAGGTGACGAATGCCTCCCAGCGCCTGGCCGATGGTGCGTCGAATCAGGCATCCGCACTTGAGGAGACCTCCTCTTCCCTGGAAGAGATGAGCGCCGTTACAAGTCAAAACGCTGAAAGCGCGACTGAAGCTAATAAACTCAGCAGCGAATCCAGCAAACTGGCCGGTAAGGGTAACCAGGCCATGGATCGTATGAAAACAGCTATTGAGGATATTAAAAAATCAGCCCATGAATCTTCGAAAGTCATCGGCGCTATCGATGAAATCGCGTTTCAGACAAACCTGTTAGCCCTGAATGCAGCCGTTGAAGCCGCCCGGGCCGGAGAGGCCGGACAGGGTTTTGCGGTAGTGGCGGATGAGGTGCGAAGCCTGGCACAGAAAGCCGCAGATGCAGCGAAGACAACCGGAGAAATGATTGAAGAGTCTGCTCAACACGCCAATAACGGTGTGGAGATTGTCAAAGAAGTCGCTGAACACCTGGCGCAGATTACCTCCAGAATTCAACAGGTCGATCAGCTGGTGAACGAAATTGCCGCCGCATCACAGGAACAGGCTGACGGAATCAAACAGATCAACCGCGCAATTCACGATGTGGATAGTATTACCCAGACCAACGCTGCCTCCTCCGAGGAGCTTGCCTCCGCCTCAGAGCAGCTGCGTGCACAGTCCAATGCTCTGAAACGTGCGGTCAAAAAACTTAACTTTATCGTCTATTCCCGGTCGGCTGCCGATGAAAATATCCGGAATTCTAATAGAGGTAATGACAGACAGCAGAAGACAACGGCCAAAAAACGGAATGGTTCCTCCACACAGAAACACCAAAACCGGGATCTCTCTGACGAAGAAGCATTTGAGAGGGAGATGAACGACTATAGCGAATTCAATTCCAACGGCAATGAATTGGACGAGGAGTTTAACTCGTTTTAAACCCTTTGCCATGTGGAGAATGGGGGTTCTCTCCGGCAATTCCTTACCAGTTCTCTTGTCAAACAGAAAGAGCGCCAGCAATCTGGCGCTCTTTTTTTATTTGTACTTATGAGTTCGGTCTAAGAAGTAACCAGTGGTTTTCTTGTTTAAGTAATATCGTGAAAATAGAAAATATTTGAATAGCCCCGCCATTTATATGGGGAAACAAGGTCCTCGTTAAACGTTTCAGGGGCCTCAGCCCTTCTCAGACTAGGCTCACTTATTCCCTCTTCTGTTTTGTAAGGAGCGAGACAGCAAGTACCATCTGTATAGTGCTGGTTTATCCCGCTATCCGGAAATCACGTATGTGAATGCGTGAATAAAAGAAAGAGTTTACTCCAAAAAGGGCTGAAGCCTCCCCCGACATATCCCATGGGGATCCCTCCGGGGAATGCCGGGGCTATTCAAACTCCCATGGATTTTCATATATTTCCTATACATCAAAATAGCAGTAGGCTTTTTTAAAATGCACTCAAGGGATATAAGAAAAAGTACTCTACAATGATGAAAGTATACTTTGCTCAAATTTCAGTTAAACGAGGACCCGAGAAAGACTATTTCCACACGCCGGTTCATCGCCTGGTGTTCTTTTACAGGATTGCCCCGCACATCTTCATTTGGCCGTAAGGGTTTGGTGTCTGCCCTGCCAACGGCGCGCAACTTGTGCGGTAACACCCCTTCATCCAGGAAAAATCTTACTACACTTGATGCCCTGGCTGCACTGAGCTCCCAGTTTGACGGATACAGCGCCGTCACAATCGGCCGATTATCCGTGTGACCTTCCACATCAATGCGATACGGCTTTGCCCGGATTTCCTTTGCCAATTTCCGCAGCACCGAGACCGCCTTCGGCTGGATATCGGCAGACGCGGTCCGGAACAACATATTCCCCTTGAAGCGCATCACGACACCCACAGGTGAATAATTAACCTCCGCCTGACCGGTCAGTCCTTCTTCCTCAATTATCTTCTCAAGGCTCGTATAGATTTCTGCCAGGGAGAAATCCATCTCCTGGTTATATTTTTTCCCGACAGAGGTGGCCATTGATTGCGATACGCGCTGGAGCTTTACCGGATCGACCTGTGATATTGCCACAATGACGACGAAAAAAGCGAATAAGAGGGTAATCATATCCGAATAGGTTATGAGCCAATCTTCCCCATCATCTTCATTTTGGTTGTTCCGAAATACCAGGAAGGATTGCTTTGGTTTTTGACCGTTGGTATTCATCGCGGAAGCTTGGCTATCCGTTTACATCGTCGATGACCGGGGAAATATTGCGCTTGGGCTTGCCGCCGAAGAGTTTCTTTCGATCCGGGATAGAGCGCTCACCCGGCTTCAGGAACGAGTTCAGATAATCTTCGACTTTGATGGGGTGCCACTGTTCGGCGATCATAATCATACTCTCTTTCACCATCCGCATCATAATGCTCTGCTCCTTAGTCCGGCGCTCGAGCTTCACCGCGAACGGCTTAAATATCAAATTGGAAAACAGTACGCCATAAAAGGTCGTTACCAACGCGACAGCCATCCCGGTGCCCAAGGAGTCAAGCCCGGAGCTCCCCATATGCACCATGAGGAGGATTAGGCCAATCAATGTTCCAATCATCCCAAATGCCGGGGCGAACTTTGCCATAGTACGAAAGACTTCAGCTTCGCTGAACTCGCGTTCCTGTTTGTACAATATTCGTTCATCCAGGATTTCCGTAATTTCCTGGGTTGAATACCCGTCAGCCAGCATTTGTACCGCATCTTTCAGGAACAGGTTCGAGATATTCGGGACTTCCTTTTCCAGCCCCAGGTTCCCCTTCCTCCGGGCAATGCGAACCAGGTCCAATATCTGACCGAGGTACTCTTGCAGCTGCGGCGGTTCCCGTTTGAGCACAATAAATCCGATGCGCATCACGTCAAACACATCTTTGATAGGAAAACTCACGAAGGTCGCGGCCGCTGTCCCGCCAACGACAATAACCAACCCTGACACATTGATGAAATATATAAACGTACCGGCCTCATGATATATAGCCCCGGAGACGAGCCCAATCCCCATTACAATCCCAATAATTGTGGCAATATTCATGGTAGGTTATCCGTGTATTTCGCCGGCAGATTCCGGCAAAGATGAATGAAGCGCTGTGGTTATTTCAATCTCATCCTGATGTTGTGCAAGTTCATATATTAGTCCAGCCTGTGTTTCCGGTTTGACCACCTTCACCGTCGGCATTTGTGGTGTCTTGGGGTGATTTGTGACAACGATGGCAGTCGTTCTGTTGCTCAGTGCAACTTTGGTTCCGGTAGGATAGGGATAAATGATGGCTGATAATATATCAACCAGCATTGGATCAAACTCAGTCCCACTCAGGCTTTCGATATGCGCCAGCACAACGTCATTGCCCTGGGCCCTGTGATAGACCCGGTCGGAGGTCATGGCATCGAATACATCGATAATAGATACAATACGACCATAGATATGAATTTCCTCACCGGCCATACCGTTGGGATATCCGGAACCATCCCACCGTTCATGGTGCAAATGGCTTCCTATGCTAATCATTGGCGACATATTATATTGGTTCATCAACATCCGAAATCCCGTCTTCGGATGCTTCCTGATTTCCTCCATTTCGTCTTCTGTCAGAGAAGCCGGTTTCTCCAGAATATCATTCTTGACAAATGTTTTCCCGATATCATGATAAATACCGGATTTAATAATTTCCCGAACCTGCTTCATGTTCAAACCGCTTTCCATCCCAAGATACCCGGACATTATCCCTACATTCACCGAATGCTCCAGAGTATACTCGTTTACACATTTCAGGTTAATCAAATCCGCCTTCAGCGAACTTTGATTTTCGAGATCCTCCAGGATTTCCCAGGAGAGGTCATCCAGTTTTTTCGTGGATTCCTGCCACTTTTTCCGGGAGTGTCCGTGTTTGGAGACGGTAGTAAACGTCTCCCGCAGGGACATCACAGCCTTGTTTCTGACTTGTGGGGAAACCACGTCCTGCATCTCCACCTCATCTTCCGGACTTTCCTGTACATACAGACTTTTGTATCCTCGCATGTGCAGCTTCCGGATGAAACTATCGCTGAGTTCAACCCCTTTATTTAAAAGAACCGAACCACTTTCAGAGAAAATGGTGTGGCCGAGGTAACTACCGGGCTTTACATCCTCAATTGGTAAATATGGCATGGGAGGTCCGGGTCATTGATTGTTACTCCCTTTTCGAGCCTGCTCCTGGGATTTAATCAACTCATCAACATGCTTTTGCCGGGCTTCACCACCCTCGGTTGTTGCCTCCGGGTCAAAATGCCTGGAAATTCGCGAATTCATCTGGAATGTTTCCCCGGTAAGTTCCAACAGCGACAACAGTTTTTTTTCGATTTCTTCCAGGATGGAATTGGCATGGTTTATCTGCTGCGCCGTAATATCCTGGAACTGGAGAGCATCCATAATCAGGAAGCCGTCTTCCTGTGATTGTTCCGCATTTGCGACGATCCGGTCGAGATCTTCCTTTGCGGCATCGAAATTCCCATCCAGCTCCTTTTTTACGCTTTTCGCCCGCTGAATACTATCCGCGCCACGGTCGGTAATTCCTTCGACCAAATCGAGCATTTGGTGGGTCGCCTTTTCAGTTTCCGCCGTCACCTTATCCAGCTGCTGGGTGGCCACCGGCATAGAATTGGACGACTCAACAATCGGCGCCCGTATTGACTTAAACTTTTCTATCATACTATTGACAGATTTTACCAGCTGAATAAAATCCTGCATGACCTTGGACGGGATTCCGTTAAAGTCAGTGTCACTCATTATCGCCTCCCTGTTTCAGGATCTCGTCGATCTTTTCTTTCATTACTTGTGGTGTAAACGGTTTCACAATGTAGCTTGCTGCGCCCGCTTCGAAAGCATCCAGCACATCCTGCTCCACGCTTCGGGTTGTCACCATTAATATTGGAACATCGCCATAGTCCGGATTTGATTTAACCCGTTTGGTAAAATCCAGGCCACTCATCTTCGGCATATTCCAGTCAGTAATAATGAAATCAATTTTTGCGTTTCCCAGCGCCGCCAATGCTTCGACGCCATCCTCCGCTTCTTCCACATCCTCGTACCCGATGCGCTTTAAGGTGTTTTTTATGATTCGCCGCATCGTCGGCGAATCCTCAACGATTAAAATTTTCATAATCCCCTCTCAATTTTTTCTGCATTTCTTTCGGTTCTTGAGCTCCCTGGTTTACGTCTCCCCCTGTACCTGTTTTACGTAAGACAATGTATTCGGAAAGTGACACAACTGAAGATCATGTTGTATCTTGTGCAGTGTCTCCATTTGGCCAAGGAATAAAAAGCCGTTTAAGGCCAGAGTCCTGGTAATATCAGTAACAAACTTCTGTTTTTTAAGATGCTCCATAGTTATAAGCCTGTTCCGACAATACATAACGTTTATCGGATCAGAATTCTGTCTCAACCAGATGTCCGGGGCACTATTGACAAAGGTGATCCTGGAGTTGATCTGCTCTTTTATTCGAAATTTATTGCCCAGATGGGAAAAATATTTCAGGATCAGCCGGCGGGGCATATTCCGGATGGAATACGAATCGTATTCGCCTTCTCTGGCATGTGCAACCAGATCAGGATTTTCTTCTATTCCGATCAGTTCCACATCCCAGTCCTGCCCGGCTTCCTCAATATATTCCTGCAATACGATCGCAAGTGTGTAGATATCTTCCCCTTGCCGGGATGCAAGACTCACCAACCGTAATTGCGGCGTGGAATTTAGCTCCTTTAATTCCGGGAGAATCCATTTGGTCAGGGCATCCAGTTGAGGTGTGTTCTGAAAAAAATAAGCCTCACTTTTAGCAATATCCCGGAGAACGTTTTGGAGTTCCGGACCATTCCCGGTGCCGTTTTTGATATATCGGTAATATTCCTGGAACGTATTCAGATTCAATGCATTCAGTCTGGCCAGCAGCCGCCCTTCCAGGAGATATTTTTTGTAATCAGCATAATACAGACCGGATTTCTCATACAAGTAATCCCGAACCGCCGTGAACAGACCGGGCGACAACTGGATATTTTGCTGAGACAATTGCTCCATCAGACTGCACTTTCCTGTTTGTTTTTCCAGAGGCTTTGCTGAGACAGAGTCACAAATTCCACCGATTTCCGGACGTCGGTCCCGAGCTCCAGGGTAAATCGTTCCCAATCGATAGATTCAAATCCGATAGTATTGTCCATCAACATCTGCATCGCCGGATGCTCTTTCAGAATAAACGCCTCAAACGGAGCATCCGGGTTCGCCCCTGCGGCCCGTGTCAACGCACTTGCAAGGCTCACGATCCCGACGAGTTGCTGGTATTCCGGCGTCTTTTTCGGATTGTTGTGATATACGACCGTGGCGATCAGTTTTTTTGGAAGATGCCATTTTTCTCCAAGCCATCCACCAACATGTCCGTGATGGAAACCGAAAGTATCCATTTCCACCTGGTGCAACCGGGCGCGCTTTTCTCTGGCATACTTCATAACTTCGATATATTCATCATCCAGTGTTTTGAATAATACCACTTTGCCGATATCATGTATGAGTCCGCCGACAAACTCTTCTCCAGCGAACTGCAGATTCAGTCTTTGCGAAAGAGTTTTGGCAATTTGTCCGGTGGTTGCAGAATGATGCCAAAAGTCTTTCAGGTTAAAGTCCTGTTTATAGGTTTTTCCTGAAAACAACCGGAAAACCGACAGGGATAATACCAGGTTTTTAATTTCCTTGATACCCAGGATAACCAGGGCCAGGCGAAGCGCACTAATTTCCTGTGCCATGCCGTAGAACGATGAATTGACGACCTTGAGTACTGTGGATGAGAGCACGGGATCAACTTCGATAACTGATTCAATTTGGCGCATAGACGAATTCGGACTATTCACCAATTCGGTGATTTTCACCACCACATCCGGCAGGGTTGGTAATGACCCCACATTACCGATTTTTGTTTCTATCTGTTCCCGCTGTTCGTCACTTATCACAATTATATCCTGGTATTTATATTCCTGGCAGCCAGACTATCTGTAATTATCCGGCAGGCACTCCCCCGGAATAAATTACTTGTGCTTGTCGGAAGGAAAATTATCAGCTTCGGACTTCGGCGCTTTAAACAATTCAAGTAATTGTTCGCGGTAAAAACGCCACTGTCCGCCAATTTTTGCCGCAGGAATTTCCCCGTCTTTTACGAGTTTATACATCGTACGCTTCTTTATTCCCAAAAACTCTGCTGCGGCTTCGATATCCAGAATTTCATTATCCATAGTTCAATCCTCTTTACTGGGAGTCAAAGTTATTATCGGCAACTGTTTGGAAATATTTAGCGTTTTATGTAAAAACTTGCAGGTTTGCGGAATGACAAATATTTACGTAATTAATTTAAAAATTACTGAATTTTACTTATAGGGAAAAAGTGCTCTCGACTACTTTCCTAATTTATTCTTCTGATCGAACTTGTCCAAGAAAACGATAGATCCGATCGGCGACCTGTTCAACGACCTCGCGATTCTGGTAAAATCCCTTTTCAAGATTTTCTTGAATCATCTGAAGATCTTCTCTGGTCAGATCGGCGTTTTCCGGCGAGATATTCGCAATGATGTCGGTGGCGAGATCTGTGGATGACACCGGACTCTCGGCAGTTAAGTGGTTTTCGATAATCCCGGCAACTGCATGTAACACCTCCGGCTTGTCATAATAACCGGATTCGACCCGGGTTTTGGCCATCGCCACCGCGTCCTCACGTATTCCCGGCATGGATTTCAGGATCTCTACGGATTCCTGAATTAGCTGGGCTGCCTGTTGCAGCTCCCTGGCTTCGCTGGAAATTTCCGTAGTATCCGTCTTCCGTACCGGGTCCGAGCTCTGGGATTTTTGGTCTGGCGAGACGGCCCTGGGACCGTCTTTATCTTTGGTCCGACCCGTCTTTTGAAAACTACCGGTCAGAATATCTTTGATTCGCATAGCTGACTCTCTTTGTTAGTGCGCTTTATCGATAAAGTGAGCATTGACTGCCGGTTTTCGAAAGTAATTAGCCAGCAGTTTACTACCCTGGCTTAGCTGATTCAAGTCTTCCTGAATCGCTTTCTTATTGCTTTGGGCAATCTCCCGATTGTTCTCTTCATAATCAATAATGTTTTGTAGTAACTCTACAATCAGGTGAATTGTCCCATTGAATTCCACCTTTTGTTCGCTGTTCATTTGATTGATGAACAGTGGGTGGCGGTTCTCCAGGCGGTGAATTTGATGCTCAATCTGGTTGATCTTTTGCTGTAGTTTGCCTTTTTGCTTCAAAATCGAGGCAAGCCCCACCGTATCCTCCCGCTTCAGTGAATCCCGCTCTTCTACAGAGAGGTCGTAAAATTTCTGAAAGTTCAACAATTTATCCTGAAGCAGATCCAGGAAGATTTCGCTCAGTGTCCAGTTATCCGGCTGATTCGTTCCCATAGTATTATCCCGTTTTCGCCTGCATTCCGTCCTGATTTTTTACGATGGCAGCAAAAGACTCCCTTAGTTCAGAAAGAATATTTCTTGTTTCATCTATCGCTTTCAGATCTTTCTTGATGTCCGCATCCAGCAGACGACGCATCACATACGTATAGAGCGACTGTAGCCGTTCTGCGATCTCGCCGCCCTGTTCGAAATTCAGTGCATTCATCAGCTCCACGATAATATCCTGGGTTTTGGTGATCGCCGACGATTTTCGCTCGTAATCTTTCGCTTCGTACGCCGCTTCCGCTGCGTTCAGATTCTTGATAGCACCATCGTATAACAATACGATAATTTTCCCGGGACTCGCCGTCTGAATTTCCTGTCGTTTGTAATGTGAAGCGTATTGTCGATACATATGCTGTCTGCTCCTTCGTTGGTGGTTCAAGATTCCTACAGATACTGAGTCAGGAGTCCGTTGAGCTGACTTTGCAGCCAGTTGCTCTGGGCATTCAACCCACTGATTGTCGACTCCATCGAGAGGAATTTTCGGACCAACTCCCGGCGCTTAATCTCAAGCCGGCCTTCTTTGTCTTCAATGTCCGCATCGAAATCCTTAATAGAGTCTTGAAGTGAATCAATCTTCTGACTAACGTATCCATCATATATATCGACAACATTGTACAATTCTTGATACATTAATTCGGAGATACCGTAGGTCAGCGTGAGGTTGCCGACCGCCCCCGTAGTGGTTCCGGTGTACTCGATGGTCAGGTCTTCCACATTGGATTCGCCCTCGTCGCCGGTAAGGACTTGTCCGTCACCGGTTGCGGCTTCCCCGTTGATTGTCCCGGCCACATCCTGCCCTGTATAGACGCCGTCCGTGATACCGAATTCCGCATCGGCGGTCACGGTAAAACTGTTGCTGCCGTAGCTGCCATGGGAGATATCCAGTTCCCCGCCAGAAGACTTCGACGCTTCCAGATCCATCCGATATCTTCCGGTCACTGTTGAGGCCAAAGTATCAAAAGCCAGTGAACCTGAACCGTCGTATGCCAGAGATATCGAAAGCTGACTGGGGCCTGCAGAATCGTCTTCAATCTGTATCTGACCATTAGAATCCACAGAGGCCGTCACATTATCGTTATATGCGTTTTCTATGGTGCTGAGAATATCTCCAACCGTTTGCGTTGTGATATCGGTGAATTCGAAGGAACCGGAAACGGTATCACCGTTGCGCGCTGTCCCTGTGAACGTAATTTTTTCGCCGTCACTCAGGTCGTTCGTTGCAGTTCCTGTTGTATCAATTTCATTCAATGTTGTACTTGAAGTGATCGCACTGCCGCTCGTATTTAAATGACCTGTTGCTTCCGTGAACGCTTCCTGATAGGCGGTATCAAACTCCGAATTCAGCGCGGCAACGATTGCATCGATGTCAGTGCCGGCATCAAATGTCAGCGCCGCGGTTGCCGTTCCCTCTTCGAGTGTAATAGTCTGCTGACTTGTAAGTCCGGTGCTCAGGTTTGCAATGCCCTGCACTTCAGCTTTGGTTGCCGCCTGGGTAATGTTCACCTCGTACACCCCGGCATTTGTATCTCTGGTATGATTGATATACCGCAGTTGACTATTTTCAGACGTTCCATCCCCGATAAAAAGGCGTTGGACATCATTGAAATTATTCTGAAGCGCTGCTGTAAACTCTGTTTTGTCCAGACTGAGCTGTCCTTCATTATCCAGATTGATTCCAACCATACCAAAGGTGCTGAAATCTTCCGCGACATTTTCAACCTGCTGAATGATTATATTCCGGACATCGGACTGCACAGACCGAAGCGTCCCGTCACCGAACAACATCCCGCCGGTACCGTCCTCTTCGGAATAGGAAAATTGCTGGCTGATGGTGCCCATAACCTTGTTATAATTCGAAATAAACTTGTTTACCTCTTTGGTAATCGCTTCTGTATCCCGCCCAATAGATAAATCCATTGAGGTCCCGGAATCGGCGCTCAGCAAGTCAAGGGTAACTCCCTCGATGACATCGGTAATGGTATTGTCCGAGCGTGTAATAGTCACGCCATCGACATTGAGAGAAGCATCCGTACCGGATTGCAACTCCATTGCGCGCCCCTCGGTGTCAACGCTAACCGTTCCGAAGTCCAGTGAGCCACCGCCCTCATTATTGGAGGTGATATCCACACTTAGCTGGCTGTCGCCGCTGACCTGGTCTTCGACAACGAGTGTACCGGCGGTGAAGCCGTCAGTGCCATCGCTGATGTACGCATCCACTGCTCCGCTCCCACCGAAGGTGCTTTCGATCTCCGAAAGAAAATCGCCGATGGTATCGGTGGATGTGTCAGCAATTGTAAATGTTCCCGAGACCGTATTCCCGGAATGGTCTGTTCCGGAGATTGAGATGGTATCTCCATTCGTTACATCATTGGCGTCTACGCCGGTATCTATTTCTCCGAATGTCGTTGCCGACGTAACTGCGCCGCCCCCCGCGACGGACGTAGCCTGAAGTGCGGTATCACTGGCATGGATTTCTGCGATGGATGAAAATCCGTTTTCCACAAATCCGAGTGTCTGCAGGATATTATTTGAATCCGTAAACGATGTTGAACCGGATACGTCCAGCCGGTATACGGTGTCCCCGGCATCATTCTCTTCTGTAACAACTGAAGCGCTTAACCCGGCCGCTCCATCTATGGCGTTGGCAATGTCCACGAGAGAATCAGACGCCAGGTCGATAGAGATGGCCTGTCCGCCGATGGTAACGCTTCCGCTCTGGGCATTCGATAAGCCCAATACATCGGCGACAGCTGTATTTGCATTGGAGAACTCATTGGATTTTGCCCCGTCACTGGTCTGGAATCGGAGTGAACTGGTACTGTCAACAAGCCCCATATCCTGCAATAACGTGGTGTTATCCGCTGCCAGCAGGTCGAACCCATCACGCCCCGAGTTGTCGCTGGTGAGGACCAGCCGAAAATCATTATCCGCCGTTTCCAGGATGGTTGCGGTCACATCGGAGGCCGTACTGCCGGAATTGGCCGTATTTATTTTATTTTTGATATTTTGAAGCGTATCGGTCGTATTGACAGAAACTACACTGCCGTTAATAAGGATTTCCCCTGAGAGGTTCAGGGCGGTATCCTTTTCCGTAAAACTTTGGGAAGAAATTTTCTGCTTTAGTGCCACCTGGTTAATTGTAATATCATATGATCCAACTGACGCATCTTCGGAAGTTGAGATGGATAAAAGGTCTTCAGCATCCGTGCTGGATGAAGAGCTCAGACTACTGTTAAATTTGTTAAATGCGTCTGCGGTACGGAGTGTATCTGCCGAGGATCGTAGATTCGTGATCTGGCTGTTAATATCCTGCCAGAGATTTATCTTGGCCTCGTATTCAGACTGCTTTCGCTCAATTCTGCGGATGGGGGTCCGCTCAATTTCCATCAACTGGGCGACAATATTCGCCCAGTCAAACCCTGACGCTAATCCACTGACACTCGCCACACCGTCCGCCATGATCAGACCTCCGCGTCCACGAGAGCGCCGACCGCTTCCCGGATTTTCCCGAGGCTATCCAGGAGTTGCTCCGGGGGAATAGCGCGGATGATTTCACCGGTAGCCATATCCTGGACCTCCACCACGAGCTGCCCGCTACTCTCATGCACCCGGAAGTGTAAACTCTCCCGGACATAATTCACCTGACTGTTCAGATCCTGGATCATCCCCTGTATTTCCGACATGCGCCTGAGTGGATTTTCATTTGATGCATTCGAATTTTGGGAGTTTTGTACATGAGCAGACGGATTTGGCGCCATAACCTTGTTCACCTTTAATTGCCCTGAATGCAGGTGAGTATTTGACTTTGCCGGAAAACCGCCAGTCGCATCACCAATCGGTTTTATTGCATTCATCATAGCCCCTGTTCTCATATACCAGAATAGGGAGAGAGCCTTCCGACCCTCTCCCGTATTCCGAGTTCCCGCCCTGTTGCGGGATTAGTTGTCCATCTGGTTTTCAGCTTAACCCAGAAGCGAAAGGGCCGCCTGCGGCAGCGCATTAGCCTGAGCCAACATCGCAGTACCCGCCTGCTGCAGAATCTGTGACTTGGTGAACTGAGTCATCTCGGATGCTATATCCGTGTCACGGATGACCGATTCGGCTGCAGTCGCATTCTCAATCGATGTTGCCAGGTTTGCAGAGGCATAACTGAGCCGGTTCTGGTTAGCACCAATCGATGCACGGGCTGTGTTGACAGTACTTATAGCTGTGTCAACAAGATCCATTGCGTCCTGTGCACTGGCGAGGGTAGTCAAATTAAGACTATTAACCCCAAGGTCAGAGGACTGCACACTGTCGATACTAAAGTTGACCCTGTTATTACCATCATTGTCAGCGCCGATTTGGAAGGTACCACCAGAAGCATTTACCGTAATAGTACCTGCTAAATCACCTGCGATTCCACTCGCTGAGGCGTCAGAACTAAGCGTCAAACTAATATCAAACGCGTCGAAATCAGCAGTTGAATCTGCGGCAAGCGTTACTGTTTGACTCAAAGTTCCACTTTCAACCGCCTGAGTTATTGTGAGTTCAGCACCAGATGCTGTGACTGTATAATCTCCAGCGTCTGCACCAGACACATCATAACTCGAAATATCAACAGTACCGGATTGTACGTTAGTCTCAGCAGTGTCAAAAGCCGATGTCGATTTACCGTAACCATCCAGTAATGCTGTTCCAGAGTATTTAGTGGAATTTGCAATTCTGTCGATTTCTGTAATCAGCTGCTGTGCTTCTGCATTTATATCGCTTCGATTACCAGTTACGTTATCGGAAGCAGCCTGCGTCGACAGTTCTTTCAACCTTGTCAACATGTTATGGATCTGATCCATACCGCCTTCAGCAGTCTGAAGCATTGCAGTCGCCTGGGAGGCATTCTTAGATGCCATCTTAAACGAAGCAATATCAGCCCTGAAGTTTTGAGAGATTGAAAGACCAGCCGCATCATCAGAAGCCTTATTAATCCTCAGCCCAGAGCTAAGGCGTTCCAATGAAGTGGCCAGCATATTCTGACTTTTGTTCAGGTTCCTCTGCGCATTAATTGCAGATACGTTATTTGCTACTCGAAGTGCCATTTGTCATTCCTCCTTGAATGAGATTAGTAGTATTTGCTTCCTTGCAAATTGATGTTGGCCAACATCCTTTCTAAGAGTATTATCGGCTAGATATTTTAAACCTTTAGAACAAATTTCAACTATTTGTTTTTATTAAATTTGTAACAACTATTTGATGTGCTTACAATACCAAGATGACAATGTGATATTCCATGAGCTCGCCGGAAGTCATGGTGAGGAAGTTAGGGTTCCAATTAATTCATTACATTTTGCTACACCATCATGATTATCAATAGCGACAAATGACTTCCTTAAATTTTGTAATATTTGTGCATCAACAGCATTATTTTGTAATAGGAGGTTATAGTATTTTATACTCTTATTATATATATCCGCTTTAAAATAGTAATCGCCAATTTTTCTGATTATTTCGAAATCACCGGTGATTTTATAAGATAATTCCAATGATAAATTCATACAAAAATATGCGTTATTCTGTAGATAGTTTTCACCCAGCACTTCATATACAGGAGCAAAATCACGAAGCCCATCAATTACCCTATTGTATTGGATACCCGATATTTCTATTAAAATCTCTGTAACTTGAACAAAATTCTCTACCAAGTCATTTTGCAATAAGAAATGACTAATTATTAATAAAATGTAATCAGGTAAATTATTATAAGAGCTTACAGTGTCCAGAATAGTAGAGATTTGTTCTTCCAATAGTTCAGTTTTATTTAATTCGTACGCTGCCTGAATTAATAAGTACTGAAACTCCCTTGTCTTGACCAAATCTGAATTAAATTTTTCAAAAGTATCTATTATATGTTCTTGTTGGTTTTGTTTTTGTAGAGTTTTGAGTACTCCTAAAAATATATCATTGAAGAAATCAAGGTGACTTTGCTGTATGTGGCTAAACAGATTAATAATTTCGTCTGTCGCATTCTCACTTTCTAAAATAAACTTGGTTAAAGGTAAAAATACATCAGAGTGGTTTTCTCCAATTGATTGGTAAATATCACCTGTTAACCGTAAAAGTAATGGACCATTTTTAGTCGTTTCTGCATTTTTCAATAATTCCTTCCAAAGTTTTTCTTTTGCATATACTATCATTTGTACTGCCGACCAGAGCTCCCAAAACTTATCAGTATCTCCTAATACTAAATAAGCACTTAGTAGCCAATATTGTATTCCCTCCCTACTCGATTCATCAACATGAAAAATAAACTGTCCACCGGACTCGACAGGATCCTTTGCTATAAGGTCATATGACTCTAAATAAAATTCCCCGTATCGTTTTACAGACTCATAATCTTTCTCTTTCAAGGCAATATTTGTTAAAAGAAAATACAGACCTATATCGTGTTTATTCTTTTGCACCCCCTTTTTCGCCCAATATTTGGCGGCCTTATAATCATCTTTTACCAAGTAACTCCCAGTTAAGGTAAAATATGCTGAATTATATAGCCGCTTGTCTTTGCCGTCATCGGGCATCAATTCAAGGGATTTCTCGGCATATTGTATGGTTTTTTCGAGATCATTTATTGAACCATATGCATTTGACAAATAAAAATAAGCCTCAAAATCCTCAGGATTTTCATCAATACGCTTTTTTAGCAGTTCGGAAGTTCGTTGAAATTTTGCATCCATTTTTTCTGGATCTAAATCATACCCATAATGGTGTATTTCGAGATTTGAATTTTTAGGGATACCGTCATAAACAGCTTTATTATGCACAATTCCTTCATAATGAACCCCGACTCCATTTCGGAAAATCCTTGCACTTTTGAAACGTACAGTTTCTGTTTCATCGCTTTTATGGTCAACCACAGTTGCCATTACTGCATGCACTTCCTCATTCATTTCCCTTAGGTGTGATTTCATTTTATGTACCGACACTTTTTCTGAATCGATTTTTTCATCAGCATCAATAATTAAGAACCAATCTCCCGTCGCGTAGGAAATCGATTGGTTACGGTGTTTACTAAAATCATTCTCCCAAGGGTGGTAATAAATCTTTGCGCCATAAGATTTTGAAATTTCAACGGTTCCGTCATCCGAACCCGTGTCCACTACTATGATTTCATCCACAATATCTTTGATGCTCTCAAGGCATTGCGGCAGGAGTTCCTCTTCGTTTTTGACCATCATGCAGGCGGAGATTTTTATATTATTTTTTAACATGACGTTTATTGTTCTTTCTTTACAAATTTTTTTTCAAAAATTGACATTACCTCATTAATTGCTGCTTGCTTTACATGCCTACCATCATCTTCGAAGGGAGCCGGGCAGGCATTCATTACGATTTCATAGGATGGAAAATAGTGTACATTATTATGCTGAAATGAAAAATAATCGGCTGCTACACGTAAGGTAGATTTTGAAAGAGTATTGGCAGTAACTACGTCCACATCCATTCGGAAAGTCGCAAATAGCGGTACAGGGGAAACAGTTATAATTATATCTGCATTTGGATTATGTAAACTTACAATTTCCCACACCTTATCCAGATCATTTAGACAGTCGTCAACTGTTTGTACGTAAAACTCATGTATATCCGGGTTATATATTCTGGGAGATGGAACCCTATAATATGTCATGCCATCTCGCTTATCTCGCCACGTCTCAATTAAGCCTAATGTTATTATCACAACGTCCGATTGGACCAATGCATTCCGTGATGCAGCCCTATGATTTTCAAAGTCCTCCTCGGCCGTGTTTTTATTATATAATATGTCTCTCCGAAAAGGGTCTTGTAACATTTCTCCCTTCGGCCACCATCGTGTCAATGGATTCCAATTTTGGTCAAATGTATATTCAAAAATTTGTCGTATAGAGGCGGTATTAAAAACCTGATCCCAATGGGCTGAGGCTTGCTGAAAAGGTTTTTCTGTGACTAAATAGTTAAATCCTTTACTCATTAAATATTTTGCAACATTTCTCGCAAAACAGCTACCCATTGAAGTAATAGGAGTTGATTTTGAAATAAAATTTACGTTATTATCTTTATCAATATTTGTGAATAATTTTGGTTTGATGTTGGGTGGATATTTTTGATGATTAAATTTTTTAAAATCCCAAATAGTAGTTGTCTGAACTAATTGCTTATTGGAGTTTCTTACAGGACGATACTGTTCATCATAATTAAAATTGATCAAACTCACCTTGCATTGTTTTAATAAGGTATAGTGATAATTCTGTGCCCACTCCTCCGGCTTCGGAAAGCTCCCTCCCGTCTGCTTATTCAGTGGCGTCTCCAGGATGGACTGAATCTCTTCCTCATCAAAACCTGTAAGTCCCAGGAAGTCAAAGAGTTCTTTGGAAACCTCCGGATTCTCAATCATATCCTCGAATCGCACGATATGATACCGGTCGTTCGGGATGTCCTCCAGGTATTGCTGAATCCTCGTATACGTCTCATTCCACAGCCAGCAGACCTTCTCGAACTGGGACATGGCCTGCCAGCGCTCGAAATCAGGATGGGACGGTTCGGGGCGCAGGCGTCCGGAATCCCAGGGATGGCCGTTATAATAATTCCGGCGCATACCCGACCGAACAAAATCCCAGGGATTGCGGACGAGTACAATAAATTTGGAATCAGGAATTTCCTCAGTGATTGCAGTGGTGAACGGCGTCATGTTGTGATCCAGTTCGCCGAAAATAAGGTCATGCTGCCAGGCCTCAGTGATCACCGATTTTCTGGCCTGCCAGAACGTTTCTGCGGTGTCGATATTCTCGTGATAAGCTGCTAATGTCTGGTCTACAAGGTACGGCTGCGGATGATGATACACCCTGGCGTTCGTCGCCGTATCCAGAATATGAGAGAGGGTCATCGTCCCGCAACGGCCTGATGACAGCGTGAAAAAGGCTTGTCCGGTGTCCGCAGGTTGCGTTGACCTTTTGGGATTCAGCTTATTATTTAATTCATCAATGCCGGCCAAGATAACTTTTTCTATGTCCGGGCTGAATGCCGCCGGATGGCTATACACGTATTTCGCTGTATCGGCTTCGTAGCCGCGCTCTTTGACCTGGGTACTGTTCGGGAGATAAGCCTGTAACCCGTTTGTATATCCCAGGATAAATTGTGTGGTTGAATTTTCTGTTCGGGATAAAATTGATCGGGCGAGTTCACCAACCGGCTCACCGGGGAATGTCAATATTTTGACAGAGCCTCCGAGGGAAAGTTTACTCATTTCCATATCAAATGATTCTTTCGACGCTTCTCCGTTTGATGCCTCCAGGATATCCGCCCATTGGGTTTGGAGACTCGGCCCATCCGATAATTCCCGTATTTGCGCTATTTCCGAGTTAATATCAACTGCCTGATACGGGATTTCTAAAGTGGTGAGCGCCGCGGTTACCTTCCCCTCTGTCCGCATTAACACATTCTCCTTTGCCTCGAGAACCACCTCAGCTAATTTCTTCCCATTGCGGGCAACATCTTGAGGCGACTGCGCAAATTGTGGGGTTTTTGCATCACCATTGACTTCTTTCACAGATCCTGCCGCGCCCTGGAGAAACATGACATCGATGGAATCTACAGTGGATTTTACGAACTCCCGAAGATACGCGGGATAATCTGCGGTAATAACAGCCGATCCACCTAAACCGGTGGGATGACAGCCGTGATTGACAAGCAGTATATTTTTTTCATCCTGAACCAAATTGATTTCAAGAAATGGAGTTTTCCGTGGATAATACCCGTCAGGATTGACACCAAACTCCACAGTTCCGTTCCGGTTCAGACGCCGGTTGACTCCAATCTGAGCGTCAAACTCACCGGAATAGATGTAACAGGGCTGCAGACTGTTCCAGAGGGATTCCATCTGCTGGGCAATTGCCTGGACAATCTGGGTAGCATACTGCTCATAATATGGACCTAATGCCGGTGGTAATCCGCTCACGGTACCAGGCGCGTAGTGTGTGTGCGATGCGTTCAGGATAATCCGCTCTGCAGGTATTCCCCACGGTTTCAACAATTCCCTTACCTTTGAAACCATCTTCTGACCAAACCCGAAAATATCGGCAGAGACGAGGAGTGTTTTTTCGTATTCGGAATCTTCAATCAGCAACATCTGCATTGTGAGCGGAGTCAGGACTTCGTTCGTCTCACGAGGCGGCCCGGCGTAACCCTGCAGTGCGATTGATTGTCCATTTGAAACATCTGGTGTGATATTAATTGAGGTAAAAGCCGCCCTGTACTCAGTTTCTTGTTCTAACAGATTAGTTAAAATTCCAAAGATAATTCGGTCGTCTTGATCCAGATACTTAGCCTGCTCAAGTGAATGATACCGCACCTGAAGTAACTCGCGTCCTTTATCGAATGAGGACATATCGATCAGGTTATTTCGAACATCCTGATGATTTGGAGCACTTGCCAAAGCCCGGAGAAAATAGTCTATTGCTGCCTCATAGTTTTCATCGGCTGAGGAGATTACACCCAAATCATTCAGAACCTCCAGATGTTCAGGATGATCCCTATAAAGTTCTTTTAATAATTTGGTGGCCTTCTCTGTATCACCCTGCTGGAAAAGCTGCTCAACCTCAGCAATTTGTTCATCAATGTCGTTGTTATTGTCATTGTCAATAAATCCATCTGCACCTAATTCCAAAGCCTCACGATATTGGTCTTTAACAGCAGAATCGTTTATGTCACCAGCAAATTTTTCAAATATGGAACGGGCTTTACTCTTCTGATTTTGACTGAAATACTGATCCAACAAATTATAAAACGCATTCTCATTGGACGGCTGGAGGGCCAGAACTTTTTCGAAATATTCTATGGCTTGTTCGGTCTGTCCCAGTTCGGAATTGACGACGCCGGCATCGTTTAGGGCTTCAGTATTTTCGGGCTCCTCCTGGATTACCGAGGTGAATAGTTCGAGGGCTTTCTCAAGTTCGCCGTTTTGAAAATGTTGTTCTCCGGCGATGATATCGTCTTTATATGCGTTGGCAGTGGTGGTCATGGATTTACCAGTGTTATAGTGTTCAGGTGTTTAAGTGTTCAGGTTGAAAACCGTGTTAAAGTGTTAGTGTGTTAATGTGTTCCAGTTGGAACCTTCCATAGGTCATTAGCATAATTTCTACCCCGATCATTCAGGGCGGGGGTTACAATTCCCGATCCGTTTTTCGTAATTAAACTCTTCCTCTGTTTGTTCTGTATCAGTCGGTGTAATCTGTGGACCATTTTTTTCAGTGTTGCTCAGTGGCAGTTTTCGGTGTTTTTCAGTGTTCAATTAGTGGTTTGTACCGTGTTAACCTATGTTCTTTTATAGCAGTTGTGAAAGGTTCATTTGTGAAATTGTTTTAGCGCCAGAGAGTGCAGTTTGATAGGTGTTGCGGGCGGATTCCAGCCCGATCACCGCTTCTACCAAATCGATCTCCTCAACTTCCCCCAGATGTTCCTTATGGCGAATCTTTTCTTCTTCTGACATTTCCCTAACATTCTCCACCTGGTTGTGGAGTGAACCGATAAATGAGATGTTCCTGTTTACATTCTGGAACGTTGTATCAATCTCATCGATTTTTTCCCGGATAGTCTCTCCGTCGTTATTCTCCAGAGCGGTCACTAGCTCATTCACCGTTTCGAAGATGTTTTTATAAGTATCGGACTTGAAAATCTCTTCCCCGGTATGATTCACCTTCAGAGCGATCCCCTCCTTGATGTTCAGGTAAATGTTTCCGTCATCCCCGCCATAAGTTCCGTCCCCAGCGAAGGTAGTGGAACCGGTTTGATGTCCGGCAAAGATAGAACGATTACTCACTTTGGTATTCGCAAGTGAAAGTAACTGATCCTTGAGAGTGCGTACCTCTTCGGCCGCAATTTCCCTGGTATTTTCATTGGAGTTTGAGCTACCCTGGGCAAGGGTAATCTCCTTGAGACGTACCAGAAGATCGCTGCTCTGTGACAGTGCCGCTTCCGATGCGTTTAACCAGGTTTTCGCGTAAGTGTGATTCCGGGAGAATTGATCGATTTTATTCAGACTGGTATGCAGTTGCTGCGCCTTCATTGCACCCAGCGGATCGTCAGACGGCCGGTTGATTCGCTTTCCGGACGCGATCTGTTCCTGGTATTTATAGACATTCTCGGATGACTTCTGAACATTCCGCTTGATTGCCCGATACAATATGGAGTTGGTAATTCGCATTAGTCTTCTTTGGAATCCAGGTCTTGTTGCGATTGGTTTTTGTTCCGTAATGCCTCGGCGATTCCCTTCATGGAATCAGGCAGGGATTGCATAGCTGCCAGGTTTTCTTCCTTAATTTCTTCGTACAGTTCACTTCGGACTATCGGGACCGACCTGGGCGCTTCAATGCCGAGTTTGACCGAATCTCCCTGGACTTCCAGAACTTTGACGACAATGTCCTGCCCAATAATGATTGATTCTTCCTTCTGCCGCGTGAGTACCAGCATCAGCCCGTTTTTACCTCCGTCCCGTTTTTCGACCAGTCGTACCGAATTGGCAGGGATTCATCCGGTAGAATTACCTGGAGTGCCAGGCGCTTATTCGGATTAATTATAATCGGGCTTCGCAGGTTTATGGTTGGGGCAGCATTTTCTCTGGGATGTGCAACACACATTAACGCAAGATCTTCAGAGGTGTCCGATTCCAGGGTTTCAAAGGCGTCATCCGGAATGGACATCTCATAGCGGTCAACAACCAGAAATGGATCCAGCAGCGGGAGCGCTTCTCCCACATTTTCTTCGAGTATAAACCATTTGATGGGATCAAATTCCGGATCGGAGACCCAGACGGCATGCCGGACATCTTCAAAGCCTGGTATGCCCCGTGGGAGGGTAATCCGGTTCTCCGTTTCGTATTCGATTTCTCCTATCGGGCTCTTGATTGTCCGTTTCATTGTTCTTCTATCCTACCAGGTTTATGAGTGTGGTCATCATTTCATTGGCCACGGATACCAGCCGGGCGGCTGCCGTGTAACTATGCTGAAATTTCATCATATCCGCCATCTCTTCGTCGACGGAAACGCCAACGGTTGAATCGCGATAATTCTCCAATTGATCGACCAGCAGTTGATGGTTTTCCTCATTTTGCTGAGAATCCACCGTATCAAATCCGACGTCGGCATAGAGGGAATTGTAATAATCACTGAAAGTCGTGCTCCGATCCTGCAACACCTTGATGTCCCGCAGATTGGCAATCCGGCGGGCAATTGTATTATCACCGGGCCCATTAGATGTATGCACATTGTTGACCCAGTCATGAGCCCCCTCAGCCGTCGCGATTTTTGAGGCATCATTCAGGATATCCAGGTTTATTTCGATACTGTCGGCGTTCGTGACATTCGGGTTGAAAAAATTGATATCCGTATCGCCGTTCAAATCGAATCCCAGCGAATGATGGCTGTTTACGTTATCCACCAGGCTGGATGCGATATCATCAATCGTATTCGTATATCCGGTCAAATATGAATCCCGCACCTGAAGCAGGCCGCCAATTTCCCCGCCGGTGACCGTAAGTTCGTGACCGCTTGCTATAATTTTCGTAGAACTTTGTGTTCCGTCCGATACAGTGGTCGCGTCGAGTTCCGTCAGGCTTCGCCTGTCCAGCAATATTATCCCATCATATGATACCTGGACTGCCCCGGCACTGGTCTCCTGTACGTCCACATCCATCTTTTTGGAGAGTTCTTTCAGCAGGAGATTTCGGGAGTCCCGTAAATCATTGGCTGTATTTCCGTTGGACTCCGCATACTCAATTGTTTCATTCAGATCGTAGATCTGGCTCAGGATTCTGTTCACATCTTTCACGGAGCTGCCAATTTCGAAATTGATATTTTTCCGCACCTCATTCATTCCGCTTGCCATTGAATGAAATTTATCCACCAGCGTTCTGGCCTTCTGAATCACCTGTGCCCTGAATTCCATACTCTCCGGATTACTGCTCAAATCTTCCCAGGAGTTGAAAAATTTATTCATAACGGCGTTCAGGTCGGATTCACCGACCCCGGCAAACAGCGTTTCGATCTGTTCTAAAATCCGGCGGCTGGTTTCTGAGTGACCCAGCAGTCCCATCTCTGACCGGATCCTTCGATCAGCAAATTCCGCTTGTCGCTGACGGACCCTGCCGGCATCAACTCCCTGTCCGATTATATTTTCAATATTTTGCAGCCCCGGTCGGCCGGAAAAGCTGATTTCCTGCCTGGAATATCCCTCGGTATTGGCATTGGCAATATTATGACTGACCACATTCATCCCGGCCTGCTGAGCCAGGATTGCCGATTTTGCTATGTTTAGTAGTCCGGTTATTCCGCTCATAGAAGAGCCCTAAATGGCGCCATCGATCAGATGTTTTTCAACGTTGCTGTTCACGTCGCCTGCCGCGTTATAGGTATTAGCGAGCTTATCCGATTGGGCATAGATATTCAGATTCGCATTCACGATTTCCAGAGATCGTTTGAGCAGTACCTGGTTTTTATAATTCGTGGTGGTTACATCCTTCACTACGACGGCTAAACTTTTCTGCAGATTCCTGAGGTTTTCTCCCTCTGGCTTGCCCATCATGGTGATTATATCGGAAAGTTTAATGGAATCTTCACCATTCCCGGCTGGGAGTCCCAGCGAATTCAAATCCTCCTGAATCGATGAGAGAAAGTCCATTCGCTTTTTCTCAAGTCGGGTCACCTGTTCCAGCTGCCGATCCTTGCGTTCAACGATAGCCTGGAGCTCCCCCACATACCAGTTGACCAGGGCATCCTGCTCTTCATGTAAAATTTCGAGCAATTTATCGTACGCTTTCAGTTCAACATTCAGGATGTTGACAAGGCGATTCGTCAGCTGTTTCATAATTTTGTACCCTTCTCCGTTGATATAGAGCGCTGCTTCAAGACTTCGATTGTATTCTGCTTCAATGGGAAATATTTCTCCTTCTGTTGGATCGACTTTTCCCGGATGTCGCCGTTTTCCGGACCAGCCTGGGCGGCGCTGCCCAACCGCATATTATTTTCAATGATTTCTGCCAGGCCGATACCGCCGGACCCGGAAATCTGAGACGCCAGTTTTTCCGTGAACAGTCCCTGCCAGACTTTCCCCTGCTCACTGCTTCCGAAGAGTCCGTCAGACAGCATGGATTTATTCATCTGCTGGAGCATTTGCTGGAGTAAAACGCCTTCCAGCATTTCACCGAATCCCCTGGTGCCCTTCATCTCCAGTTCCCGGCGTACATGGTCGTATCGATTGGGCGCTGGTTGCTGCCCCTGTATTAAAAGTGAATTATCCATATTCATCCCGTTACATGATTACTAATTCTGCCTGGAGTGAGCCTGCAGTTTTTAAGGCCTGAAAAATGCCGATCAGATCCCGCGGCTTCACACCGAGCGCATTCAAAGCTGTGGCCACTTCCCCGACTGTGGCACTCTGTTCCAGTACCTTTACCGCCGGTTCGTCCTCATCTCCCTCCTCATTGACCTGGATTTGCGCATCGGGCACCACAGCTGTTTGGCCCTGGGGACTAAACGGTGCCGGCTGGGAAATGAGAGGTCGTTGCTGTATTTCTATAGTAATGGACCCGTGAGAAATTGCCGCAGCACTCAACCGTACATTGGTCCCAACAACGATGGTTCCGGTTCGTTCGTTGATCACGACTCTGGCTGGTGCATCCACATCCACTTCCAGTGTTTCCAACACTGCGACAAACGAAACCGGGTTGATATCACCACCGGCCTCAGGGAATTGTACCTGGATCGTGGCTTGATCCACAGGTTCGGCGACGGCTTCTTCGAAATAGGCATTAATCCTATCGGAAATGTTCAAGGCCGTGGAAAAATCGGGATCATTAATCGCCAATGAGACGGAATTATTATTCACATAATTTACACGGCGTCCCCGCAGCATGGTTGCACCGCGGACAACGCGCCCCACAAGCGTATGATTTTTCTTCACACGATCCCCCATACCTGATCCAACGGAAAAACCTCCAACTGTCACAGGACCCTGTGCCTGTGAGTAGACATTCCCGTTCGGCGCAGTGAGCGGTGTGATAAGCAGTGTTCCGCCCTCAAGACTTGTTGCATCACCTATACTCGATACCGTTGCATCGATTTGCGTTCCCTGCTGAATAAATGGTGGTACATTGGCTGTGACCATCACTGCCGCCACATTTCTCAAGCGCAGCTGCTCGGGAGAGACAGTCAGGCCAAATCGTTCCAGCATATTGGTAAGGGATTGGGTTGCAATCCGGGCAGTCTGCAGATTTCGATCCCCGGTTCCGTCAAGACCAATAACCAGACCATACCCAATGACCTGCAAATCGGATAATCCTACGACCTTTGCGACATCTTTAATACGTGAAGGTGCCGCAATAATCTGAACCGAGAAAACCATTAAAGCAATTATTGAGATGAATCGCTTAATCATCTTTAAAATAACCAGTTAAGTATTCTTCGAATTATACCGGGTTTATGGCCTGCTGCCACAACACCACGGCCTTCATACGTGATCTCCGCATCGGCGACCAGATACGAATAGACCGTATTATCCGGCTGGATATCCCGTGGGCGAACCATCTCCCGAAGCTGCATTATTTGCTTCTCTTTATTGACGTCAATAATACGCTGACCACTGATCCAATAAGTCCCACCTGGCATGATAGAATCGATACGCACCGTTATTTTCCCGGAAAGTGACCCAGTCCGCGAATTCGATCCGGATCCTGAATAGGAATTTGATATACTGCCACCCGCCCCGGCTTCCGGGATGAAGCCGAGAAATCCTGTGCCTTGTGACAGGGAGACCGCCGCTTCATCTTCGGATTCGGTCTCTGTCTGTGCCTGGTTTTCTCCCTCAGCAAATTCCATAATAAGCACAGTGATCAGATCGCCGGGCTGGCGCGCTTTATGGTCAGTATAAAGCGAGTTGAGGGACTGTCCCAATAGTCCGACACCCGTCAATAGCATTACTGCGATTGGAAAAATTTTCCTGATCATAGGTTTTGCATGGTTTGGATTTGGATTGTTGAAGGATTAATCACAGTGCCGGTGACGATTTTCCCGCTCTGGCGCTCTTTTACTCTGATTTGTTCAGTCAGTGCACCTGAATCCACCGCCCGTCCGTAACTTTGTACCGTAATGTTGCCGTGTCGAAGTACTACCTGTACCGTCTGTCCGGAGGAAATCACCTGTCGCTTCCGTACCATGGTTGAAACCACCACGTCACCCTTTCGGATATTCCTTCGCGCCTGGAGACCGATTTCGGGCTCAATTGATGTAATCGCGTATTGCGATTCACGTAGTCCCAGGGATCGTGGCTCCCGCAGGGTATTTGTATCTGTAATCATCTCGCCACGCGGGATATCGCTGGCTGCAATAAAAACGTGTTGGGTGATTTTAATGTCCAGGAGGAGTGAAAAGGCTTTTTGATATCCACCATTGATAACCGAGCCTGACAGTGCAAAACGCCCTGGGCGTATCGGCCCCTGACGGGTGAAATGGACCGTGAAGTCACCTTCCGGGAATACAGTGATTTGCGGCTCCCGGATGTACGCCCACCTAACGCTGCGTTCCTGACCTGGATCTTTTCTCGACTGGAGATACCTGTCAATGAATGGTTTCATGTCGGCGCCGGAAAGGGCCCGGGCATCAGATTCTATGGTAATAGGAAAATTGGCATCTATTTTGACATGGTTTTCCAGGCTATGGGTTTTGAGCTGCTTAATCACCTGGTACTCATATATTTGTTGGTCGTTACCGGGATTTCGCAATTCAATAAGGGTGATCTTTTTCACCTGGTCAGCAAGTGGAGAACTCACTGGGGATACAGAAAATACTTCACCAAGCAAAACAGTTGATGATTTCACAGTAACCTTGCCTGACGTTTTGGGGCTGATGACAATACCCTGGGCACGCACAATACCGCAGAATATTGTCACCAGCAGGAGAACTGTACCCCAAAATCTAATTATCGGTCTTCGCATATCCCGTATGGACTATCTCTTCAGGTTGTTAATGGTTGCCAGCATCTGCTCAGCTGTTGTAATAACCTTGGAATTAATTTCATAGGCCCGCTGGGCCATAATCATCTCAACCATTTCATTGACCACATCCACATTGGCTGCCTCCAGATATCCCTGGAGCAGCACACCGGTATTATTTTCCCCGGGTGGTAAAATTTCCGGCTGTCCTGTCGCGGCAGTCTCCTTATACATGTTTCCACCCATATTCTCCAGCCCGGCGGGATTCATAAAGGTTGCCAGATTGATTTGTCCAAGCCCGATAGGTTCCGGATCGCCGGGTACCAGTACGCTCACGGTCCCGGTTTTGCCGATACTAACGTTGGTGGCTTCCCTGGGAATCACAATATTTGGCTCTACTTTATAGCCCTCCGAGGTCACCAGCGTCCCGTCACTCGACAGTTTGAGACTTCCGTCCCGCGTGTATCCGTTACTCCCGTCCGGCAACGACACCTGGATAAATCCCCGCCCCTGAATGGCCACGTCCAGCGGATTGTCGGTCTGCCGCATTTCTCCCTGGGCGAAACTCTTTTGCGTGGCAATTGGTCTGGTACCATACCCAACCTGAAGCTGTGTTGGCGTGTACCGCTGGAGATCATCGGCAACACCCGTCGTCCGCAAGGTCTCGTACAACAGATCCTGGAATTCAATGGACGATCGTTTGTATCCCGTTGTGTTCACATTCGCCAGGTTGTTGGCTATAACATCGATATAGTTTTTTTGAGCAGACATCCCTGTGGATGCGGTTTTCAGTGCTCGTATCATGCGTAATTACTCCCTGCGGCTGTTAAATTCGGCCCACATCGTTGGCGGACACTTTATTAATATCATCAAACGACTGAACCATCTTCTGATTCGAGTCAAAATCCCGTTGCAATGCAACCAATTTTACTATGGCTGAGATAGGATTGACGTTGCTTTGCTCCAGGAATCCCTGAACGAGTACCCCGTGGTCCTCTTCGGAATTCACCGGCTGAGCTTCGAATTGGTATTCACTGTTTCCTAATTTGATGATGTCTGTTCCCTCCTCCGGCAACACCAGTCGAAGCTTGTCAATCAGATCCCCGTTGACGGAAATATTTCCCTCTTTTGAAATCCGAACCTCGCCGTTTTCCAGGTATATTTCGCCCCCATCGCCTAGCACTCGCTTCCCGGAACTTGTTGTGAGATATCCTTCATCATTCACCTGAAAGCTGCCATTCCGCGTATACAGATCTCCGGCGTCCTCATCCTGGATCACAAAAAAGCCTTTCCCATTGATACCCAAATCAAGCGGGTTTCCGGTTTTATGAAGGGATCCCTGGGACAAGTCGACGATATTGCGCTCAACCATCTTTAATCCGGCTTTATCGGTTGCGGTTTGATTGGCGCCGGTTGCCTGTTGCGCATCCTCCAGGATATTGGCAAAATATTGATCCCGCTTATATCCTGGCGTATTGACGTTGGAAATATTGTTTGCGGTAATTTCCAGTTCCCGAATCCTGGCGAGCATATTTGATGTTGCAGCCAAGACTTGCTTCATAGGTGTTCCCTTCCTGCCCGGTCGGCATCGGATGTTTCTGACGTGTCACTGAATTACTATTCAAAGACAATGCCAAGAGCATTCAGAAATTACGGAACCTTGGTATTCCCTACATATCAACGGATTACAGTGATTATCTAAAACACAGGAGAAAAGTAAGTGAGGTAAAAAGGAGGAAATTATTTCATGGGTACCTGATGGGACAGGAGGATTTTTCCGTTTCCTATTTCAGAAAGTCTGTTGCTTCCTTCATCGTATTAAAAACTTTCACCCCGGCGGTTTCCTGAAATGAATGAAACGTTTCCGTAATTTTTTCCGACTGACTCACAATACACATACGAACACCAAACCGGGTTTGGTAATTGGTGACCTGACCAAGGTACTGCAGTTCCTCGAACTCGACAGAATCGACTTTCCTATAATCGACGATAAACTTTTGGAAACCATCCTTCCGCTTATTCACAATCCGGTGCAGAATTTCCCGGCCCGCCAGGTTGTTCTTCATTGGCCGGCGCTTCAGGTGGACATAGGTGTCTTCCTGGATCTCCTCAATCATATTGACGCCAAACCGTTCATCCAGGAGTTGAACCAGGTCAACGTTCGTATCATCATATACAACGACTTCTTCAAAGCCGGCATTCTTTAATCCCTGCACCTGGTGCTCCGCCATTGCCTCTCTGGAAAACAGGTAAAACGGCATGGAGGACCCCCTAAGCGCTGTATGGCAGCGTTTCAGAATACCTTTCACATCGTCCTTCAATTCGTCATAATTCATCAGGATAAAATCTGGCTTCCAGGTAAGAATATCACCGATGAGATCCGTGCTGTTGTCCACCAACTTGGTATTGTAAGCTTCCCCGATCCTGTTCCGTATCCATTTTTCTGCGGATTCCGTCTCGGTCATGTAGAGTAGTCGATAATTGGTGACTTTGGCGCCGCCGGATTCTCCAACATCCCCGTTTGCCTCATATCTTTCCTGCCAGAGTTTTTCAATTCTGTTGAGGATGTCGGTGTCATCCGTGTTGAGGCTAAGCGAATTTTTAAACCCGTTCGTGGTTTCGGAAATCCCGATCATCGGAATTGTTTTCCAGGACGAGTTCTGCCGAACCTTTTCCTCGAATTCCGGACCGGTAAATAGGTTGAGATTTTTATCAATAATGATCATATCCGGAGTACTTGAACCAAGTAGCCGGAGCCCTTCGATAGCTCCATCAGCATGCACTAGCCTGATACCCCGTTTTCGGAACAGTCGAAATAATCGGTTGCGGGTTTGATCGTTTGTCGAAACAACCATCACCATACCTGGCCGGTTCCCGGCAGCTCCTGTCAATTTTTCCGCCCTGACCCTTGCCCGGCGTGACTTGGTCGGATTTTCGACTATTTGTTTCACTTTTTCCTGCACCGTCCTGAGACGAAATGGTTTGAGGAGATAATCCGTTGCACCGAGTTCCAAAGCTTCTTTCACCCGTTTTTCCTCAGAGACTGCCGAAAACATTATGATCGGGATGGAACGCCATTCCCGGTGGGCTTTAATTTTCTTCAGGACCTCAAAACCATTGAGTACCGGCATCATAATATCCAAAAGAATGAGCTGCGGATGATGTTTTTCCAGATAATTCAGCCCTTCGATACCGCTGGGGACCTCAACGCTGGAACAATTCAGCGATTGCATTGCCTTGTTCACGAGCTTCCGGACAATTGGGTCGTCATCGATGGTAAGGATAACAGGCTTCATAACATTTTATTCGAGGTATTGTTTAATATCGCTTGCCAGAGTCCGGGTGTTAATCGGTTTTCCAATAAATCCATCACAACCGGCTTCCCGGGCCTTGGTTTTATCCTCTTCTCTGACATTGGCAGAAATCGCCACCAGCGGTGTTGATTGAAATCCGTCAATCCGGCGGACCTGGCGGGCAAAGTCATAGCCGCTGATCCCGGGAAGCTGGAGATCAAGCAGGATCAACTGGGGATGAACTTTTTGCAAGACCTCCAATGCCGCTTCTGCACTGTCATACAGATGTACGGTAATACCGGCGGATTCCAGCACTTTTTGGGTCAGGCGCGAGTTCATTACATTGTCCTCCACCAGCATTATCTCAATAGGCATATATTTCCTCAGATGAATCTGGTTCAAACCGAATCTCATCGGGATCTGTGGGTAAAATGAAGGAAAATGTTGCGCCCTGATTCACTTCGCTCTCCACCCAAATTCGCCCGCCGTGCAATTCTACCAATTTCTTTGCAATGGGAAGCCCGAGGCCGGTACCATCGTATTCCCGGCTGTGGGAGCCGTCCACCTGCCGGAACTCGTCAAAAATATTTTCCCGTTCATCCTCCGGAATCCCAATACCGGTATCTGAAACAGCGAACTGAATGTAATCGGTACCATCTCTGGTGACCGGCTGTATTTGAAGACGGATTGTCCCTTGTTTCGGGGTGAATTTGTTGGCGTTCCCAAGGAGATTCAGCAATACCTGCTTTATTTTCTTTTTATCGATACTCAGTGTCGTTATTTCGGGATCGATCTCATGAATATATTCCTGCTGTTTGCCGCGGATAACACCGGAGAGCGTCTGATTCAACTCATCGATAAGCGCCTGACAGTCCGTCTCCTCCAGCATCAATTCCATCTGGCCGGACCGAATCTTGGACATATCCAAAATATCATTAATCAACGATAACAGGTGCTGACCACTGCCAAGAATATTCTCCAGAAATTCATACTGTTCCTCGTTGACATCACCTGCTAGCCCGTCGATAAGGACTTCACTGAATCCAATGATGGAGTTTAGCGGTGTCCGGAGCTCATGGCTCATATTTGCCAGGAATTCGTCTTTAAATTTGTTCATCTTGGCCAGTTCGGTAAAGGATTCTTCCAGCGCCTTTTTCGACTGATTCAAATCCTCGATCTGATTGACATGGTTAATACCGATGGCCATCTGATTGCTCAGGGCTTCCATGGTGCGAAATTCCTGATCGCTCAGAGGGGTGGAATGGTATTTCGCACACAGAAAGATGCCGAGCACCTTATCATTTAAAGCAATAGGCATGGCAATCCAGGTACCTTTTGTGGTAAACCGCCAACTGCCATTATTCTTGTAATCTCTGAGAAATGGCTCCAGGTCTTTTAACACAATCGCCTGGTTTTTCATAAACGATTCCACAAGGAAATGGGACTCGGATTCACCCACCGGAATTGTGCGAAAATGGTGAAGCCAATCCGGTTGCAGACCGTTTCCGTATCCATACCGGAGAGTCATGTGCTCCTTGTCATACATATAGAGTGCAGCCGCGTCGACCTCCAGGATCTGCAGCGCATTTCCGATAAGGTGCTGGAGCACCTTTTCCAGTTCCGTCTCCGCCAGAATGATCCGGTTGATCTTATTTTTGACTTCTAATTCCCGGTTTGCCTGGCGCAGGGAGATCTCCAGCTGACGCTTTTCGGTAATATCCTCGACTAATCCTTCGTACACTGGCTCTCCGTGGAGCCCATCCTCTACCTTTTGGACGTTGACCAGTACAACAATTTCTTTCCCGTCCTTTTTCAGCAGCGTCAACTCTTCATCATTAATCACAGGATGACGACTAATCCGCTCGACCAGTCGCTTAGTGTCGTCACGGTCCTTGAATAACGACAGGATGTTGCCCAAACCGTATAACTCCTGTTCGGAATCGTATCCGAGGATTTCAACCAGGCGGGGATTCACCGTGGAAAAGCGCCCCCGGTGCGTCACCCGAAAAATGCCAATAAGCGAATTATTGACCAGCGAGCGGTACTTTTTTTCTGACTCCCGGAGTTCAAATTCCAGTTGCTTCCGCTGGGTGATATCGTGGAGCACATGAAAATATCCCTCCACATCACTCTCTTCATTGGACGAAACGGGCTGGCTGCTGACCAGCGCCTTGATTTTATCCCCTTCTTTGGTCAGGAAGGTGAGCTCGTTTTGCGTTGCGATGCCATGCTGGAGATTTTCGATGGAAATGGTGAAATATTTTTTCCGGCTTTCCGAATCCATATACTTGTAGATCGGCTGGGAAATCAGCTCATCAGCTGTGTAGCCCAGCACATCCAGCAATGCGGGATTCATATCCTGGGTTTGGTCCTTCCGATCAACCACCCAGAGGGCATCAACCATATTTTCGATATATTGATCCCGGCGCTGGAGCTCCCGGTTCAGGCGCTTCATCTCGTCGTTGACTTCGGTAAGCGCCTCAATACGATCCTGAAGTTTCTTCACCAACTCTTCGCTATACTGTTGGAAATACTCCGTGCGCTTTTCGTCAGTGGTCTCCTCCACCTTTCCGGACAGGTATTCGGATATTTGCTCCGGGAGCGCGAACAGGTCGATGGGTTTCGGGATGAATCCCCGGCAGCCGGCCGCGAGCGTCTTTTCGCGCTCTTCTTCCGTATTATTGCCTGTGACAGCAACAATCGGCAAATCCTTGAGCTCTTCAATGGAATGAATTCTTGTCGTGGCTTCGTATCCGCTCATACTGGGAAGCTGAAGATCCATCAGGATGAGATCGGGGCGAAACTCCTGCGCCGCTTTAATCCCCTCCAACCCGGTCGAGGCTCCCGCAATTTCGAACTCATCTTCCAGCACCCGGGTCACAAGTTCCCGGATGTTGGGATCGTCTTCTATATGTAATATTTTCGGTTTACTCATGGGTAGGATCGAGGACAAGCATGTTCGTCCCATCAGACGAATATTGCTCGATCTGCACAGATTTTAGCTGCACCAGCTTGTCCAAAACATCTCCGATACGCTTAATTTGCGTTTCTATCACCTTGAATTGCCCTTTAATATCGACATTCCCTGTGAAATCTTTAGAGGATTCAATATCCCCCATGAGCAATTCCAGGGTACCGGAGATAATCGTAAGCGGATTATTGACCTCATGGCTGAGACGGACAGCCATTTGTCCCACAGTGGCCAACTTTTCCGATGAGATTAGTTGCGACTGTGTTTCCTGTAATTCGGTGTTCAGCTGCTCCAACTCGATATTTTTTTCCATCAGCTGAATTGTAGATCGCGCATGCTCCACAATCCCGGCAATCTGACTTCCAACGATCTGTAAACGCGCCAGGTCATTATCGTCAAAGGCATTGGTTTCAGGATGTCCGCAATTTAGCACCCCGATAAGGGAGTCGTTTAACATCAGCGGTACACTCAGAAAACTATGTATTGTCTCGCCATCGTATGTTCCGTTCCGGCGGATATCTCCCAGGATGATTGGCCGCTTCACATGGGCGGTCCAGGCGGACATACCCGATCCCCGGGTAAATTTAAACAGCTGGGCCAGCTCAATTTCTTCGCCGATGGAGGCTACCTGTTCCAGCTGCTCTGTACGGCTGTCCCAGAGATACAGTGTACTCCGCTCAAACGGGATAACCTGCCGGGTAAGCCGTAATACATTTTCAAAAACCTCACCCGGCTCCTGGTCGATCTGAAGCAGTTTGGATATGTCAAAAAGTACAGATTGTAATACTTGCTGCGTTTCCTTCATTCGACTTCCTCTGAATTTTGTACTGCCCTGGATAAATATGTAAAAAATGCATCGAAAACACGTTGGGCATCCTCAGAAACGGATCGTTGCCATTCTGGTGACAACCCGGAATGTTCCTTCGAATCCATGGAATTACTCTCCATTAGTCGCCCCGTGTTCAGGATAATTCATCACAAAGGATGTGCCTTTGTCAATCGTACTAAAAACATCGATATGCCCATTGTGTTCTTCTACAATTCGATAACAGATATTGAGACCCAGTCCGGTGCCCTCGTCTTTTGTTGTATAAAATGCGTCAAAAATTTCGTCCAGTTTTTCCTGTGGAATTCCACTCCCCGTATCGGTGATGGTGACCTGCCAGGACGGTATCGGCCCATCTTCACCATTGAAAGACACGTGTTCGATTTCACAGGTTAACGTACCATCGTCCTCCATGGCCTGTACGCCGTTCTGGATGATATTCATGAAGACCTGTTCAATCTGATTTTGATTTCCATAAATGTACGGGATGTTCTCCGGATAATGGGTGACAACTTCGATATTTTTCACGTTGATCATCTTCCGGGTGAGCACAAACGATTCTTCCAGCGCGTCAATCAGATTCAGTTTCTCAAAATTGCCCGCAGATTTTTTGGAATAATTCCTGATACTCTGAACCAGGGACTCAATGCGCCGAATCTGTTCCTTGATTTTTTGGAGAATCTCCCGATCAGCCGGCTGGATGTAATCCCTGATACTCAGAATTTCCACATTGCCCTGAATCACAAACAAGGGATTACTGATATCGTGCGCCAGGGTACCGGCCATTAATCCCAGCGAGGCCATCTTGTCGGACTGCAGTAGTTGTTGATGGGTAGCAGCCAGTTTCTCATTTCGCTTTTGCAGCTCATTGATAACCAGCGAAAGTTCCTTTGTGCGCTCTCTGACACGCTGCTCCATCTCACGGGCGTGAGATATATACTTCCGCTCCATGTTTTTCTGCTCATTCTGAGAGCGCGAAAGTTCAAATGCCCCGTGTACCGCATCAAGGAACTCGTTGCGATCCCACGGTTTCTGGAGGATCTTGAAAATCCGGCCCTGATTAATGGCGTCCGTCATCACATTCACATTGGCAAACCCGGTGACCATCATCCGGATAATATCCGGATACTTTTTCTCTACCAGGCTTAAAAACTCGATACCGTCCATTCCCTCCATCTTGTAATCGGAGATGACCAGGACGACTGACTTATCCTTTAATATCTTAAGGCCTTCTTCTCCGGATTCCGCGAGCAATACGGTATACGGCTGCTTTTTGAGGAGTGAACGCACAATTTTGCGGATGATCGGTTCGTCATCCACAAATAATATTGTATTATTTTCCTGTGTGGGATGATTTTCTGAATTAGTTCCGTTTGGCATATTACACCGTGATAGTCTGTTGAGAATTGTTTGCTGGAAATATTATCGCTGGGTCTATACTGAAATTATATATGTAATTACACCTGACGTGCACCGTTCGGAATCCTTCCGACTGAAGGGCGGTGCGGAAAACAGGCAGATTCTCTTCAAATGCCTGCTGTAGCGATTGGGAATTGCAGTCGATTACCCCGGCGAGTTCATCCTCCCTGAACTCAAGCACAACATGGAAACAACGGCCGTCTGTCAAAACTCCTAACAGCGTCAGTTGTGTGGGGGTATTCCTCCCATCGGACCGGTCCGGATTCCATAACCCAAATCCCGCCAATCCGGAATATTCACCATATGCAAACGGCAGCAGTCCCCCGATCCAATATCCCGTATCCCAGCCGATAGAAAGTAACTGCTCCCAAAGATGCAGGTACTGTGACATACCTCCGGAAGTATTCTCCCCCGCTGACAGGTTGGAGTTGTAGAGCGAATGTACAGCCTGAATCATCTCATTAAATGACTGAATCTGGTATCCGGAAAAAAATTCATGAAAGTGATTCCTGATCCATTCCGGGGAAAATACAATTTGGGTCTGTTCAATCCATTCCACAACAGCGGAGAGCGCAGGCTTGCCCGGCAATGATGCATTCCAAAGCAATCGTCTCCAGATATCCGGGGCCGCCTCAAAGGAATCCAAAAGCCGGCTAAAACCGCCATGTCTCTGCCTTTCCCCGAGCAGTGCAGAATACACAGCCGGGGTGACTGGCAAATTATATCTTTGGAAGGTCTCCAAAACTGTTTTGAGTTTCTTCTCGCCAGCGGAAGATCTTTTCTCGGATTTAATCTGCTGTACCACTTTGAGCCGGGGCTTGGGTCTGACCGATTTCACCTGCATCAGAAGCTGCTCCCCTACATTTACAGAAATCTGAGAGCTTGCAATAATCGGTTTTCCCTGGATGGTTGTCATAACCTGATTTTTACCAAGGTGGCGATTAACTGTACCGGAGACGAACTGTCCGACCCGAAGCATCAGGCGCGGCTGCCCGGTGTTCCCATACTGTCCGGCTAAAATTGCAGCGACAGAAGACATTCCCGACATGCGTTACTCAGGCTCCCTTACCACGCATGCGGATCAGTTTGGCCTCCTCTTCGGAAACGGCAAGTTCCCGGGCGATCTCCCGTACGGACATTCCTGCAAACGACTGCGCGTTTACCCGGTTGGCACCGGGCCCAGCAGATTTTGTCTTTTGGGAAACCTTTAACAACAATTCAACTTCCCCTTTGCTCAGATTGAGCTCCCGGGCAATCATTTCTCTGGAGAGCCCCTTCTTGTGGAGTCGTGCTACTTCTTTTCGTTTACGACTTATCTGATTATTATCTGAAGGCTTATTGGCTTCGGCAAACCCGGAAAAAGATACGGAATCACCCGAGGCATTTCCCTGATCAATTTCGGTTACCGGGGATTTTTTGGATTGTGTGTTCATTGAATCCATCTCTTCCCCTCCGGTCCCTGAGACTTCCGCACCCATCTGGGATTGTAACGCGGAGAGAAAATCGCGGGATTGTTCTTTTGGAATATCCTGGAATTCTACCTCGCCGGAATTGCGGGAAACAGTCAGATAATATCCACCTGTTGAGATCATGCTTAGTAACAGAAAAATTCCGATAGTCACGCGGTTTTCATTTAAATAATTGACTGCGGCAAGTGTTTGAGCTTCGATATTAGACCTTGCGCGCTCCTCACCCGGCAGTGCGTCAACATATGGGGATGAATTCTGATTAATTTTCGCTTTGTAATAAGCAATCCACATCTGCTCAGATTCTGTGCTCAATCCCCGTGCATCGTAAAATTCGGCCAAATCTTTCATTACCGATGGCGTCAGGGCATCCCGGTTGACAAATTCCGTATGCAGCGCCTGTACCGTTGATAAGTCATTTTCTCCAATGTGTTTTTCTAGTGAGCGGTTGAGGTTTTTAACGGAATATTTTGAGTATTTTTCTCCAATGTTAGTGGTTTTAAAGATATTTTCATCAAGTAATACTTTAGCTAAGTTATTGCTCCTGTTTTGGCCCTTTTGAGTCAGATACCTCCCAATCGGTTCTCCTGAGAATGACAACCTGATCCCGTTTTCCACATGCGTATGTTTCAGCGTAAAGTCTTCCAAGGAGTTTAACTGAATGGCGAGATAGATATTTTTGTATTGTTGAGACAGTGAGATATCGCCAAACGGCGCGTGTGTCCACAGCGGATTATCGGATCTGTGGAAATCATATCCGGCAGCGTCATCAATACGGATTCGAATGGTGCCATTTTTCGGCCCAATGACCTGGTATTCCGGAGTCCCGTCCGTGGCTATAATCAGATCGATATTTTTTTCTGCGAAGTCAATATCGATACTTTCAACAGAAGTTTCAGCCACTGCCTGGGATATAGAAGTGCAGAAAAGTAAACCGATAATCAGATGTACGTAACGCATATCTCTTTCCCTCGTGTTAAACCGTAATGTCCAGATTTGTCCCTAACGTCCCCTCATCGTCTCCGGGGATATCTTTATCATTACCCAATTTTTTTCTATCCACATTTTCCCCGGTATCTGGCGGGGAAGTCTTTTTCTTCTCTTTCTTTTCCTTCGATTCTTCCTCATTATCCGTCTGGGAAGCCAGGTCGAGCTGATCCTTGAAACGCTTGCCGTTCTGCTCGGCTTCGTCCTTGTTTGGCTTTTGGACACGCTTAGATCGGTCAACCGAACCGACCTGCCTGTTGGGATCAATCCTGTTGAAGTTGATATCCATTGCATATCAGCGCAAAACGCTCTCCAGATAAAGTAAAACTTTAGTATGGATCTGGGAGACCCGAGATTCAGACACTCCAATCACTTCGCCGATTTCCCGGAGGGTTAACTCCTCGTAATAGTAGAGGGCGATCACCATCTTTTCCTGGTCAGGCAGGTGATCGATAATTTTGACAAGACGCTCCTTTTCTTCCGCTTTGACCAGCGCATCAAGGGGTTCGTCATGTTCAGTTTGCTCAATTGACTTTTTGATGGTGAAGGATTCGTCGTCCTCGCCGTCATCATACATATAATCCAGAGAAAGCATATACCGCTTTGATACGGAATGCAGCATTTCATAGTACTCATCTATAGTCACATCCAATGCTTCAGCAATCTGTTCATCTGTGGGATAGGTATTCAGTTCACTCTGCAACTCCTCAATAGTTGCTTCCAGTCGTTTGTGAGCATCCCGTAACGACCTTGGTCCCCACTCCACACGCCGTAGCTCATCGATCATTGCGCCACGGATTCTGGTGTATGCAAAGGTTTTAAATTTCACCTGCTGACTGGGATCAAAGCGATCCACCGCCTCTATGAGCCCTACGACGCCGCTGTGGAACAGATCGTCCCAGCTCATCACCGAGGGCAAATTCCCCGTAATCCTTCCTGCGATGTATTTGACCAGCGGCAGATACTGCTTCACGAGTTCGCTTCTCACCTCGTGGGTCGGATTCTCCACGTAACTCTGCCAGAGATTGGCTACCTGCTCCTCGGACTTCTGCTCAACCTGAATGTCCATTGCACTCATAGCTCATCATCCATTTATTTCTGTTCGCCCCCGCCGGTCTGGGCTCCTTCCGGCTCTGGTTGTTTTTGCGCCAGGGCATTATCAATAATCCAGTTGTATCCGGTAATTCCAATGAGAATCAGAATAAGAATCGCGGCAATGAAAATCGCAGAACGCCAGGCGCCGGTGAAATAAGAATAACCGAGCAATTTATGGACAAAGACAACGCCCAAATAGACCAGCAAAATGAGGTTTGTTACAAGGTCTTTCATATTATTATCCTATTGTCTCAGTAATGAGATCTGCGGCTTGAGTTCCGGGGTTAATTGCTCCGATAGCATTATCAAATGGCGGAAGCGAAAGTGCGTCCCCTTCGTGGAAGGTTTTTAATGGTGCTTGGCTTCGGCTGGCCGTGATAATTTCGTGTGACCAGGGAACGGTCCCATAATTTACTATTGCGTAGTCCAAAAATCGCTTGGTCATCGTTTCAATCTGATTAAATACATCGTCAGGATCGTCTTCCGGCAAAAATTGGTTTACCACTAATCCGATATCCCGGACCCGGTTGGTCAGATGGAGCGCCTTTATGAGTGCATACGCATCGGTGCAGGCGGCAGGATCCGGCGTTGTTACAACCATTACACGGTTCGCCGCAAGGCACCAGTCAATGACCTGGGCGGCTAAGCCGGTGGCGGTATCAATGATTATTAATTCATAGTTCTCCCGCCACTGGTGTAGTAATCTGGTAATCCGGGAACTGTACGGGAGGTTTTGTGCTGTTTCTCTGCCCGAAGTAACCGGAACCAGCACGTCTGTGGAGTCATTGACAGGCTGAGTATATCGTGGCCAGGATTTCGGGTTTTTAAAAATAGTAGTCCAGTCTCCGGAGGGTGTCAGGTTTAATAGTGTCGCCAAATCCCCCAGTACAAAGTCCCCATCGATAACAAGGGCCCGAGCCTCTGTTCGCAGAGCCAGGTGCAGGGCAATAGTTGATTTACCGACACCTCCTTTGCCGCTGCTGACAGTTACCACCTGCCCCGCAGCGGTTTCCGAAGAATCCCGTTCCTGAGTTACCTGCCCAAGATTCTTCCGACGGATGTATTCCCGGAGCGCTGTGGCCTGCCCGTTCATCCCATTTCCCCAAACAACCGCTCGCTGTACAGTGTCGCGTTGCCAAGGACAACATCCTCCGGAACGTTCTGACCATTGGTGAAATAGCTCACCGGCCAACCATGTTGGTGTAACATAGTCAAAACCGTCCCCATGGTTTCGGCTTCATCAATCTTTGAAATAATCAGATCGGTGATATCAAAGATGGAAAATCGTTCCGCGGCAGCAAGGATTGTCGCGGATGAGGTGGTCGCACTCAGCATTAAATGGACTTCCTCCGGCTGGGCAGCCCGCACCAATCGCCGCATCACTGAAAGGCTCTCATGGTCATGCTGACTCCGGCCGGTGGTATCCACATAGATGTAATCGTAATCGTCGAATTTTCGGATCGCCTCACGCATCTCAATAGGGGTATAGACAATTTCCAGCGGCACATCGATTAGGTCTGCAAATACCCGCAACTGGTCTGTGGCTGCCACCCGGAAAGTATCGGCGGTGATGAGCGCGACGGTTCTTCCTTCCTCGATAGTCTTCTGAGTCGCCAGTTTTGCGATGGTGGTGGTCTTACCTACCCCCGTCGGCCCGATAATCGCTATTCGTCGCTGACCCTGCCCTGCTTCCTGCGGGATCGACTGAGAAAAAATGTTGTCTACCGCACAGTCCATATGATGGCGGACATCCATATGTGAGGCATCATCTCCAAGCGATTTTCTGGCGCCACGAATCAGTTCTTTCAGCAGTGGCATGTCCACTTCCTGGGCGACCAGGTGCATATACCATTCACGATATACATCCGGCAACATCTGGACGTCCGGGTACTGTAATTCCTTAGTCAATTTTGTGATGATCTGCTGCATCTGCCGCATCTCTTCCCGGATCTCGCTGGTTTCATCGGGAGTTGGTTTTTCTTCCCTGCGAGCATCTGGCTGAGCCTGTTGTCCTTTTGGTGAGATAGTGCCATCACTATCAATACCCGCGGTCACCTCAACCTGTTGTCCATCGACCGCCCCGTTCGCTTCAAGTTTCCGGGTATGCAGTATCACTGCCTCCGGACCAAATTCCTGCCGGATCTTTGTGAGGGCCTCCTGAACTGTCTCAGCCTGGATTTTTTTTATTCGCATCATGATAATTCCACCATTCCTATTGCTTCCACTTCGATTTGCATTGTTAATTCACCATATGACATCACCACGACATCAGGAAATTCCGGTTCGATTAACATCCTGAAATAGGGCCGCAGCGTCGGAGAGCAGAGTATCAGCGGCTGGTACCCCTCTGCGTTCATCCGGTCCTTCACTTCAGTTATCCTGTCGTAGAGCTCCTGGACTTGATCCGGTGTCAGGCCCAGCGTGCCCATGGTCTCCATCTGGCCGTTCCGGATGGAATCCGACAGATTTTGCTCCAGGGTCGGCTCCAGGGTGGCGCAATAGAGTTTTCCGTCCGGCGCTTTGAACTCGTTACAGATGACGTCGGACAGCGAGCCGCGCACAAACTCCAGCAGCGCCTGCGGATCTTTGGTCTGCGGTGCGTAGTCCGCCAGCGCTTCCAGAATCTGCACCAAATTTTTGATCGGAATTTTTTCCTGCAGCAGGCTCTGGAGCACCTTCTGGACTCCACCAACGGACAATGTATTCGGCACCAGTTCATCGATCACCGTGGGATGTTCCTCTTTCACGGCATCAAGCAAATTCTGGACTTCCTGCCGTGTAAGAAGCTCATGTGCATGCTGTTTAACGATTTCCATCAGATGCGTTGCCAGTACGGCCTCTGCTTCTACCACGGTGTATCCACGCTGCTCCGCCCGATCCTGTTGATTTTCCGTGATCCAGACGGCGGGCATCTCGAAGGTCGGCTCCACCGTTTCGATCCCGTCGATCTTCTGGGTGACTGTTCCTGGGTCGAGTGCCATGAGATAACCGGGCATGAGTTCGGCTTCCGTTGCGGGTGTTCCCCGCACTAGCACCCGATATTGATTTGACGAGAGTTGCAGATTGTCCCTAATACGAATTGGCGGGACCATCACGCCGAGTTCGGTGGCCACTTGTCTCCGAAGTGACGTGATTCTATCCAGCAGATCGCCTCCCTGTGATTCATCTACCAGCGATATCAAGCCGTATCCAATTTCGATTTCCAGCGGATCGACCTGGAGGTATGCCTTAATATTTTCTGCCGGCGGGAGCTGTTCTGCTTCTTCCTCTTCCTCCTCCGGGAGTAGTTCGTGTGGCGGCGGTTGTCGAAATTTCCGGACAGCGACCACACCAACGCCTGCTGAAATCATCAGGAACGGAAAGGTCGGAAATCCCGGAGTAAACCCGAAGATCAGGATAATAACCGCTGCCGCTATTAACGCCTGGGGATTGGCGGTGAACTGCCTGACGATTGTCTGTCCCAGGTTATCTTTGGAATCAGAGGCATTCCGCGTAATTACAATACCGGCGGCAGTGGAAATGACAATCGCCGGAATCTGGCTAACCAGTCCGTCTCCAACCGTCAGCAACGTGTAGGTCTGCAGCGCTTCCCCGACGCCCATGTTATTTTGCACGGCGCCGATTATGAGCCCGCCGATAATGTTGATCATTGTAATAATAAGCCCGGCAATGGCGTCTCCACGGACAAATTTACTTGCCCCGTCCATAGCTCCGAAAAAGTCTGCCTCCCTGGAAATTTTTTCCCGTCGGGTTTTCGCTTCCCGCTCATCGATTAGCCCGGCATTCAGATCGGCGTCGATGCTCATCTGCTTACCTGGCATGGCATCCAGGGTAAAACGGGCTGATACCTCAGCAACACGCTCCGCACCTTTCGTAATAACGATGAAGTTGATAATCACCAGGATGAGAAAGATGATAAAGCCGACGACATAGTTGCCTTTGACGACAAACTGGCCAAACGTCTCGATGATCTGCCCAGCATACGCGTCACCAAGGATCAGGCGGGTGGTAGCGATATTTAACGACAGCCGAAACAGTGTTATCAATAGCAGGAGTCCCGGAAAAACAGAGAACTGCAACGGCTCAGTAATGTACATGGCGCTGACAAGAATCAGCAACGCCAACGCGATATTCAGCGCCAGAAAAAGGTCCAGCATACTCGTTGGCAGCGGGACGATCATGATCCCCAGGATCAAAATGACTCCGAAGATCACCAGCATTCCTGGTAATTCTTGTAGGCGGCTCAACATAGTTATCCTGTCTGCTTCATCCGGTATATCCGGGCTAATATTTCAGCGATAGCCTGGTAAAATTTTGCCGGGATTTCCTGGCCGATTTCCACCAAATCGAACAACGAACGTGCCAGGGGTTTGTTTTCAATGATCGGGATATCATGTTCTTTGGCAATTTCCTTAATCCGTTCTGCGATTTTTCGCATTCCCTTGGCCAGAACCCGGGGCGCTTCCATTTCGTCAGGATTGTATTTAATGGCAATTGCATAGTGCGTTGGGTTGGTAATGACCACATCCGCCTCCGGTACGTCCTGCATCATCCGGTTCCGCGCCATCTCCTGCTGGAGATTCCTGATTCTAGATTTCACCAACGGATCACCCTCGGTCTGCTTATGCTCCTCTTTCACTTCCTGCTTGGACATCTTTAACTGCTTGGTATGGCGATATTTCTGATAGGCGTAGTCAACAGCCGCCAGAAACATTACTGCGATAGCCACTTTGCTACCGAGTTCAAATCCGACGCTGCCGAGGTAACTCAGCAAGGCATGGATCCCCATATCTCCGAGGTGAAAAAACTCTTCGAGATGGCCGGCCAGGACAAAATACCCCACTGTGCCGACGAGAATCATTTTGAACAGATTTTTCAGCAGTTCAAAAGGAGCTCGCGTGACCAATTCCTTCATCCCCTTCAACGGGTTCATTTTCCCCCAGTTGGGTTTAAATGCTTCCTCGGACACGCGGATCCCCACCTGTCCAAAATTGACGGCGAGCCCCATCACGAACATGACCGCCAAAAACGGGAATATTGCTTTAAACACTTGCAAGGTGCCTCCCCAAACCAACCCGGGGAGTGTATCAACGTTAATTTCATAGGTGCTGATGTTGCCAAAAACCTCGGTGCTGATATCCTCAAATGTGCCAAAGATTGCAGGACCGGTATAGAGCATCATCATCACTCCTGCCAGGAGCATAAATGCGGTATTAACTTCCATACTCTTTGCGACCTCTCCCTTTTTCCGCGCATCTTCTTTTCGCTTTGGAGTAGGTTGTTCCGTTTTTTCCTGTGCGCCTTGATCCGGCATACTAAGGTCCTATCAGTCCGATGATGCTGTAGATGTTCAATTCCGATGTCTGGTATAAGGCCTGAAACACTCTGCCAAAGATGGGCATGGAAATGGCGATCATCAGCAGACCCGTCAAAATCTTCAGCGGGAAGCCGAAGATAAAGATGTTCATCTGTGGCACAAGCCGCGCGATGAGCCCGAGAGCCATCTCGGTGAGCAGAATGGTGATAAAAATGGGTGCACCTATTTTCAGGGCGATCACGAATACATCAGCGGTCAACCGGGTTAAATGCTCGAAAAAATTCTCATGAAACACCAGTCCCCCCAGCGGTACCGCCGTAAAGCTACCCTGTAATGCTTCCAAAAGATGGCCATGGCCGCCGATTGCCATGTATATCAGGATGGCAACGATGTAGTAGAACTCCCCGATAACCGGTACATTATTTTCGGTGCTGGGATCGAACAACTGTGCCGCAGCAAATCCCATCTGCAAACTCATGAATTGTCCGGAGAACTGCACGCCCATGAATAAAAGATTTGCCACGAACCCAATAACCACACCGACCAGGACTTCGAGTCCTGCCGCGAGAATGAAACCCGGAATACTCGTATAATGGGACGGCGCTAAATCCATCACCGGGATAATAAGTATTCCGAGGAGCACACCCAGTCCAACTTTCAAAATCGTTGGTATCCGGCGATCACTGAATAAGGGAGCCACAGCAATCAGTGCGGTAATCCGGATGAAAACCAGCAGGATGGATTGATATTCGTACCAGGTGAAGGGCATAATTAGAATCCTGAAATCAGCGTGAACAGTTCACGAGTATACTCGACGATGATCTTGACGTACCACGGCATGAAAATCAGGATAACCAGCGCGACTACGACAATCTTTGGAATAAATGTCAAGGTCATTTCCTGTATGGAGGTGGCGGCCTGGAAGATGCCAACGGCCAGACCGATTATCAGACTAAAAATTAGAACCGGACCGATGAGCTTAAAGCCCAAGAACATTGCCGATTGTCCCAAATCCAATGCCATTTGTACAGACATTCTATCCTCCTAAAAAAACCCGTTTACCACCGAGCCGACCAACAGATTCCAGCCGTCGACCAGGATAAAGAGGAGTATTTTAAACGGCAGTGAAATCATTACCGGGGGAAGCATCATCATTCCCATGGACATGAGGACACCGGCAACCACCATATCGATGACCAGAAACGGGATGTAGAGCACAAACCCGATCTGGAATGCCGTGCGCAGCTCGCTGATGACGAAACTCGGAATCAGGACGCTGTTGGAGACATCATCGATAGTATTTGGTTTATTGCTCTGGCTTATTTTCATAAACAGTCCAAGATCTTTTTCGTCAGTCTGCTCCACCATGAACTCCCGCAGCGGCTCCATTGCATTGGCAAACGCTTCCTGCTGTGTGATTTCTTCCTGCATATAAGGCTGGAGTGCACTGGTGTTCATCTTATTAAGCACCGGACTCATAATGAAAAACGTCAGGAATAATGCCAGGCCGATGAGCAGCTGGTTCGGCGGCATTTGATTCGTACCAAGGGCCTGACGCACAAAAAAGAATACCACAATAATCCGTGTAAAGCTGGTCATCAGAATAAGGATAGCCGGTGCCAGCGCCAGCACGGTCATCATCAGCAAAATCTGGAGCGTTGTTGATACGTCTTCCGGATTGTTGGCCTGATCAACCCCTAGTGTGATTTTCGGAATGCCTTGTGCTTGTAATATTTCAGCTGGCAGTAATGTGAAAATAACTACTAACAAGCCAGCTATAGCCCCCCACGTCAGAAGTCTTTTTTTGGTTCCCCTTTTCATGAAGATTTCGTCCCCGTTCCACCAATGGCCCGTTTCAAAATCTGTCCGAATTTCTGATTTACCTGTGGGCTATTATCCTCCAGCGCATCCCACTCACGAAAATCGGGATATTTATGGATCAGGGTCATCCCGTTTTCACCTTCGCCAAGGAGAAGGAGATCGTTGAAAAACCTGACAGCAAACAACGAATGATTGGCGGTTAAGTCCACCTGGTGTAAGACGCGAAATTCCGGTGTACGTTGTGCCGACGGTGATCCCTGGGCCCTGTTCATAAACTGCCTGAGTACCCAGACTACCAGTACAATCCCACCAATGACCAGCGCCAACGCAAAAATCGATTGAATTATAATCCAGAGAAAGGACGGCTGGTTCCCACCGGTTTCCTGGAATGATTCCTGGGCTGCGAGAATCCCGGGGAGGAGTACCGTGACGAGAAGTATGGATTTATTTTTCATCGGTGTCCTGAATGAATGGTTTTCGTTCAGGATACCTTTTGCAAGGCGTATGCCAGTATCTGACTCCGGATCCGGCTATTCGGTAAACCCGCTGTTCACAGGGGATGTAGAGATATCGTTACAATTGGGAAAAATTATGGAGATAACTTGAAACTGGAATAAATTTCCTTAGGTGCCACTCCCGGGTGCAATATTTTCCTGTTGGATTAAGACCGTGTTGGTGTGTTCAGGTGTTACAGTGGTATTGACCAGACCGTCGTGGGTCTTGGGTCCTCAGTCTTCTTTTCCCCAGACCGTCGTTTTCGTCTCCGGACTGCTGGTTCCGAACTTCGGTTATATACTTCTTCAATCTTCATTTTTCATTCTACAATTCCCTTTTTGCCAAATAACCGCTAAAGCGGTCACTACCAACAAGTTTCCCCTATTCCCTATACCTTTTTCCCCTATACCCCTTTGTTGTCACTGGAGCGACTTGATCTTCTCTGCCGGGGAGACGATTTCGGTAATCCTGACACCGAAGTTTTCATCCACGACGACAACCTCCCCTTCAGCGAATTTGCGATCGTTGATATACACATCCACGGGATCACCTGACAGCTTGTCCAGTTCGATGATTGAACCCTGTCCCAGTTGCAGGATATTTTTGATGGTAAGCTTCGTCCGCCCCAGTTCGATGGTGATTGGCATCTGCAGATCCATGAGCATGTCCAAATTCGCACCTTTGCCGTTGGTGCCTTTATTCCGGAACTGCTGGAATTGTGTTTCGTCCATTTCGACCTGCTGCTCGCCGGCCTCTGTCTCATCTTGGGCCGGGGTTTCTGCGTCCGGTTCCTCGTCGCCGGCATCAATGAGACTGGTCAGGGTTTTCGGGACCACTTTGTAAAACGAGAATTTGTGATCCGGTGCTACGGAAACCTGGTACGAGAATATTGCGGATTCTTCCGAAAGGTCCGGTTGCTCCGTCGATTGTGTAATGGTAATTTCGGATGCATCAACCTGCTCACCGGCAATAGAACTCAACTCGGAGAGGTATGGACTCATTATCTGTGCCATTAGTTCCTGAAGCGGTTCTGTCTGGTTCTCCGGATCGAATTCAAGAGACGGATCTTCGCCAATCATCGTACTTGCCAGAAACGCCCCTAAATCGCCGGGAAGAAATATCTGCCAGGGATCGTATTCTTCATTTTCGAAGACGACCGTGGTGCGGACTTCACTGGACGTCAACAGCTGGATAATCTCCGGGGTATATTCCTCCACGTGTTCAATTTCCACCGTAAACTGTTGCCCGGTAATTATTTCCAGGTTATCGCTGGTAATATCTATTATTTTTTCTTCGAATTCCCGCAGGCCTGTAAATTGATCGTCAGCCATGAGATGACTCCTTTACTTGCTGTTGTTCCGGCTGTTCATGCCCTGTATCATCGGGATCATCCATGCGGCTTTTGCGCGTAATCCTGACCGCTTTAGATTTCTCCTGGATACCGGGCTTTGCCCAAAATTTTTGTTTGCCGGAGATAATTATCGGCAGTTCATTGGTAATTTTTGAATCGGTGGTCAGTACATCGCCAACTTCCAGGTTAATAAAATCTTTAATAGTGATATCGACCTTCCCCAATTCCACCCGGACCGGGAGATGAGTATTATTCAGGTTGTATTCAATATCCCGGCGAATTTCCGGTGTCTGCTGTTTTTGGGTCAAAGCAATGTAACTATGGATATTCAACTTGCTCATCACCTTTTCCAGCGCAATAAACGGGATACAGAGATTCAGCGAGTAAGTGCGCTCTCCAATAATTACATCGAACAAAATTACGATGACGGTTTCGCTGGCCGGAGCAATCTGAACAAACTGAGGATTTGTCTCAAACGAGCTGAGTTCCGGCTTAAGACTGGTTACGTCTTCCCAGGCTTCATCCAGGTCCTTCAACCCCCGGATGATAATCTTTTCCATCACCTTTTGCTCAATGGTGGTCACCTCGCGGTGGCTATCCACCACCTTGCCGGCCCCGCCGAGCAATCGGTCAATCAGGAAAAAGAATAGATTCGGTGGGACCTCGAATATCGAACTGCCGCCAAGCTTCGTCATATTAAAGATGAACAGGCTGCTCGGCACGGAAACCGACAGCGTGTACTCAGAATAAGTGACCTGATCAATAGTATTAACCTTGACATCAACCATCGTTCTCAGGGTATTTGAAAGATAGGTGCCAAACGTCCGGGCAAACCGATCGTTGATGGTCCGGAGCGTCCGCATCTGCTCCTTGGAGACTCGGTTGGGATGGCGAAAATCGTATACGTTGACCTCCTGCGATCGTTCATAGGACTCCGGTACCTCATGCGAGGCGGCCTGGGTCATCAGAGCATCGATTTCCTTCTGTGAGAGTAATTTACTTTTATTCATCGCTGTCCCTATTGAATCACGTATTCCGTAAAATAAATAGATTCCACTTCGTTGGGCCCAATTTTATCGTTAACCGTGTTCAGGATTTCCCGTTTCAGTTTAGGCCGGTTTTCCATATCCACGAATTCTCCCAGAGATTTATCAGCCAACAGAGCATTCATGGCGTCCCTGATCTGGATATCTCTGTTTTTCAGTTTTTCCAGGGTTCCCGGATCATTCACGCCCAGACCAACGGCCATTGCAATATAGCGGGTGCCATTCGTTCCTTTTGGATTAATAACAATATTATCCACCAGGTAAATGTTTGTATTGAGTTCAGCCTGCTCTGTTTCTTTCTTTTCCTCTTTCTTCTTTTTGCCATCTTGTCCCTTTGGCTTTTCTTTTACTTCAGAAAAGTATTTGGGTACTACCACCCGTTTATTCAGGACATACGATATTCCCAACTCAATCCCGATAACCAGTAATACTGCCCCAAACATCAACAACCGTTTTATCCAGGGATTAATCCCCTGGGTCTTCACTTCCCCGGATTCGGTATTCTCTCCATTTTGAATGTCATCATCAGCCATTTTTTTCGTTCCTAACTGATTCTCTCATTCCTTCATTATTACTGTTTTGCTCATACGGGATGAATACTTCAACCCTGCGATTTTTTGATCGCCCGTCACTGGTGAGATTAGATTTAAGGGGTTTGTATTCACCATATGCCACTGCGGAAAACCGTTCCGGGTTAATACCGAAATCTACAAATTGTTCTACCACAGCCACCGATCTTGCCGCTGATAATTCCCAGTTCGAATGGAACTGCTCATTGTAAATCGGCACATTATCTGTATGCCCCTCAATGATCACCTCAAACTCTGCTGTATCCAGCAGTGTGGCAATTTTATCGAGCACCGGCAGGATTTGTGGCTTCAGATTCGCCTTGCCGGTATCGAATAAAAGCGGGTTGCTTATCCGGACACGTACTCCATCCTCCCCTGATTCAAAGGAAATACTGTTTTCCAGCTCGGGAATATCCTTCATTGTCCGCAGAATCTCGTTAATTACCTGCCTCACCTCGGCCCGTGGCGGGATATAAATGGACTGAGTCGATGGTGTAATCAGTGCAACATTTGATTTGAGTAATCCAAGTGCTCTCTGCAAAGATCCCATCGCTTTCTGGAATTCGGATTCCTGAACCGAGGAAAAGGAGACAATCAAAATGAAGAAGACCAACAACAGCGACATCATATCCCCGTACGTGGTCATCCAGCCCGGTGCGGAATTCATGTCGTCCCCGCCGGAATCCTTTTTCTTTTTTCTACGCTGCTGCCTTGACATCTTCGGTATCCCGTGCTTTGTCCAGTACGCTCTTATCGCTGCGCATCTTCGGCGGGATATAGGTATTGAGTTTCTGCTCAATGACCCGCGGATTTTCGCCGCTCTGAATGCTCAGAATTCCCTCAATGATCATTTCCCGCTGTCCGACCTCCGCTTCGGAGAGTGTCTCGAGTTTTCCGGCGATAGGTAAAAATAACAGGTTGGCCAACAGTGCACCGTAAAAGGTCGTAACCAACGCAACTGCCATTCCGGCGCCAATTTGGGTGGGATCGTCCAGTGTCTGGAGCATCTTAATGAGCCCAATAAGCGTTCCAATCATTCCGAACGCCGGAGCATAGGTTCCCATGCTCTTCATAATCTGTTGACCGCGTCCATGTCGTTCCTCGAGGCTATTCACCTCCGACTCCATGATATTCCGGATCATTTCCGGCTCCAGACCATCGACTGACAGGAGCAGCCCCCGCTTCATAAACTCGTCATCCAGGTCTTCCGCCGCATTCTCGATGGCCAGGATTCCTTCGCGCCTGGCAATCATGGAGAGATTCACCATTTCTTCCAGAATTTGGTGATATACTACCTCCTGATTGGCGAAAGCATTTTTAACCACCGTAAAAACCCCCAACACATCCTTGATTTTAAAATTGATGAAAGTTGCCGAAAGCGTTCCCCCCAATACGATCAGAAGAGAATTTATTTCCAGGAATGTACTTCCCCCACCCCCATTGAAAATGGAGAAAAAAACCAGGGTGACCCCGGCTACCACTCCGATTAACGTCGCAAAATCCATAAACCCCAGCTGTATTGTGGGAGAGCGGCATCCCGCCTGATTAAAGCGGGATGCCGATCCACAGTGTTTATCTCAGGTTACCGTTTCAGCCCAACGACCTCCTGCAGCAGCTGGTCACTCACCGTGAGCACCCTGGCGTTTGCTTGGAAACCACGCTGGGCGACAATCATCTTGGTGAACTCTTCAGCCAGTTCCACATTGGACTGTTCCAACGATCCACTGGAAATGGAGGACTGAATTGTTTCACCCGGCTTTCCGACTACGGGCTGTCCGGAATTACCGGAGACCTCATACATATTATCGCCACTTCTGACCAAACCATTAGGATTGTTAAAGGAAGCCAGCACGATTTGCGCCAGATCTCTGGTGACACCATTGTTGAAAAAGCCGGTGACCTTTCCGGCGTCATCGATGGTCATATCGCTGAGATCGCCGGAAGTATACCCATCCTGGGAATCCACGATGGCATTCGCCGATCCTGCAAACTGGGAAAGTCCGTCGATGGTATCAAATGTTCCCGGATCAACATCCAGGTCCATGATGCCGGCGCCGTTGCCCGGAGCCATCTTCAGGGATTGGAAACCGCCATCGTAGGTGAAGGTATCCAGGTTACCGTCGCTGTCGAATGTGATAACCCCCGAACTTCCACTCAGGATGGAGGCGCCTTCTGTCCCTACCGAGGCTTCCCAACTCCATTTGTTCACTTCCACCGGATTTTTAGTGAATTCGAAGGTCAGGATATGGGAATCACCCTTGGAGTCGTAGATGGTGATCGAAGCGTTCTGGGTATAGTCCTGAGCATCCTGACGCGCGAAGTAGTTGCCTGTGGTGTCATCGAAGATGGCATTAAATGCTGTCACGGCGCTTCCACCGGAATCAGCGGAGATATCTACATCGGATATGGCATTCACTGTACCGCCATCCCCGTTTATTGTGACAGATCCGTCATCTTCATCAATTGCCACACCATCTGCGTTATTAATTCCCAATGCAATTTCTACGGCGTTGGCATATTCACCATATGTTGTTACATCAGTACCGACGGTTTTACTCGCAGTGGTAATGGACTCACCGCCGACTTTACCGTTGATGGTGATATCGTCACCTGTGGAGAGCCCAAGACTCACCCCCTGCAGATTCCGAAGGTCGATCAGGTTGTCGCCGGAAGTCGCCACGTGCGAAAACTCATCGCTTTGCTGACTCGAATCGCTATACGTGCCATTCAATGCTGACAGCGCTCTGTCCAGGTCCGAATTCGAGCTGGAAAAGTTTATCGTTTCGCCACTTCCACCGGCCTCGGTAATGTCGATTTGACCGCTACTATTCATTGCGATTGTATAATTCGCGGACAGATCGTTTTCGATTTCTGCCATCAAATCATCAATGGTATGAAAGAAATCATCATTTGTACCGATGTCGTTTTCTACGTAGGTATAAACTTTCGGATCGCCGTCGTCGATTCGGAGCGTCACCGTGGTTGAATTCGGCGCCATACCCTGGATCTGTGAGTAATCGCCATTGCTGGCATCGACGCGTAAGAGTCCGTTGATGTCAGATGCCCCACCTTCCACGGCATAAATGCCATCGGAGTCAAGGATTGTGCCCTTGGCAGGCCCGGCTGCATCCAGGTTTCCGGAGAGGCTCACTTCGCTGGTCGCCTTTGCAGGGATCTTTGTACCAAAAGGCAAAACAATGTCATCCACAGCCGTTCCTTCGGAGATACTCCCCTGGGAATCAGCCATTTTCCCTTGCAACACAAAGCCGTTATTGGGGTTCACAAGCCGGCCGTTCGCGTCGAGTTGAAAGTTGCCGGCCCGGGTGAAATACTGCCGGTTACCGTCGCTCACCACAAAGAAACTGTCACCCTGAATTGCCATGTCGGTCGTTTGACCGGTATTCTCGAGGTTTCCCTGGGAAAAGACCGAGTCGATACTGCCGACTTCCATCCCCAGGCCAATCTGGACCGGGTTTTTTCCACCGATGTTTTCCGTCGCGCTCTGGGCTCCCTGCATCATCAGCGCCAGCGATTCCTTGAATGTGACGCGACCTTTTTTAAATCCTACGGTGTTCACGTTAGCGATGTTGTTACCAATTACATCCATCAGCGTCTGATGGTTGCGTAATCCCGATACTCCACCAAAAAGGGATCGTATCATTTCTGACCTCCTGTTGCTTTCCCGGTCACGGTGTTCCGCGTCAATCGGTCGGCGGAAACAGACTTCCTCATAGAGGTCCAGTCACTTTGCGCCGGGATGTTTTTCTGTTAGTATTTTCATTTACAGCAATACTGTGGAATCGATGTTCGTAAAGACATTGTCCTGCATTTGCGCCCGATCCACAGCCGTTATAACCGTTCGATTGGGTACACTGACAACAAATGCCTTACTGTCCATCAGTACCAGCGACTCTTTTGAACCTTTCTCCGCAGCTTTCGTGATCGCATCGGAGAGCAGGTTCAGGTCGTCGGGACCGAACGGAATTTTTCGCTGCTGAATTCGCTGTTGCGCGTGGGAGGAGAATTTGACTGTCTCCTCCTGGCCGGCAATGCGTTCGTTCAACAGTTCCTGGAAACTCTTCCCATCAGATGTCTTGGTGGGCTGAGCAGTTCCAGGCAAATCCGGCCGCTGAATCCTGCCAATATTCCGGCCCTGCTGAATCTGTTGTAATTGCTGGATTTCCACGTATTTTCTCCTTTGTCAGGCTCTGTAGGAACTAGCCACCATCGTAAATCCGGTGAACGTTCCCGGCCGAGACCCGCATGTTGCCCAGCAGAAAGTAGAGCTGACCGCCGTTCCCATACTCCACCGCCGAAATTTTTCCCTGGGTAAAGGTATTGGTGCTTACCTTGTTCCCTTCTCGATCGGTGGCTTCGATGGTGTAGGTAAACGTCTCACCATCATCCGCGCGTCCCAACAAATTATACCGGCCATTCCACTGGTATTCCTGCTCACCGGCCAGCATACTTCCGAGATTTTCAGTTTTTACCACTTGGTCGTTGCTGTCCCGGATGGTGAGTTTTACCTCCTTAGCAGCATTTTCCAGGTTGAAACGTATCGATGTATCCTCACCCTCATTGTAAGCGACGGCGTTACCAACTGCCTGAATCCGCTTTCCAACGATGGTCGCCGCCAGGGTATTGGAAATAGAACGGCTTAACTGCACATTACTCTGTTGCATCTGATCAAACCGATCGTTCAGGTTTGTCAGCTGTTCCACCGAACTAAACTGGGCAAGCTGGGCTGCGTACTCCTGGCCTTTCATCGGATCCATCGGATCCTGGTGCCGCATCTGCGTTACCAGGAGCTGGAGAAATGCCTGTTTATCCATTTCGCCTCCCGGAACTGACTCCGACTGCCCGGACTGTCCGGACTGGGAAGTGTTCCCGGTGCCTCCTACTAATGGAATCTGCATTACTGCTCCTTTCGTTTTATTCTCTCGTACAATAATTAGGCAAGCCGTATGCCAAAGATGGTCGTTTCGCAAAATTAATTGCTACATACTGTGATTACTGGAGTTAGCGGATAGAGTTTTTGGGAAATATCGGGCGAATTTTATTCCGGCCGGAAGATTATTCCTTCTCCCCGGCGCTGTGCTGTAAAAATTTCCACACTGGTCTAACCTGCTATTCCGGATAGGTTAGTTTTTCCGGTGAGGAGGTCGGGTAAAACATATAAATAGGTATAGGGGTATAGGGGAAACCTGTTGACGGTGACCGCTTTAGCGGTTATTCGGCATGAAGGAAATTGTAGAATGGAAAATGAAGATTGAAGAGATAAAAGGAAATAATTTATGAAACCAAAATTGAACAGGAATAGCCGAAAACGGATGCGCAGTGCTCGAGACTTATAATACTAAAATACTCTGCCTCTCGTCAGGCGTAAAACTCAATACTCCCACCGGTGCCTGTGGGATGAAACGGTTGAGTGGGTTCCTGATCGACCTGGGTTTCGATTCCGGTACCGCGGTTGAGTGACGACCCGGCCGCCTGGCGTGCATCTCGTTCGGTCCCGGACTGGGAGTGTTCCCGCATGAATTGATCGGCAAAGGACTGGCGCTGTTCCTGTTGCATATCCGGGCGTACTTCCACCTTGATATCATTGAGCGCCACGTTGTGGTGTTGGATCGCTTCCCGGATGACCGGCATCTGTTTTTCGATGGTCTGCTTTGTTTCATTTGATGAGGTGTATATCGTTCCCTGCAGAGTATTTTCGCTGAATTTCAGGCTTAAGAGTACAGAACCCAGAGTGGCCGGCTTCAGCTGAATTTGTGCGTTAATATTCTGCACCTGTTGTGAGGCGTTAAACGATTTCACCTGTTGCGTAATAGATTGTATACGTTCAATGACCTGAGTCATAATGGATTGTTCGGGAGCCATTTTCGCCATTCCGGCATTCTGGCCTGCGTCGGACAACGCCTGGGAAAATAATCCACTCTGGCTGCTGCTTTCACCGTCGACCAAACCCAATGCATCTTTTATCGCAGACAGGCTCGTCTCTTTTTCGCTTGAATCGGACCGGGCAATTTCAGCTGCTGATATGGGCTGGTAGGATTTGTCTGCCAATGGAAATCGGTATTGGCGCTTTTCGGCGGGCCCGGATTGCGGTTTTTCGGTGACAGCCCGAAAACCATGCTTTTTTTCACCTTTCGGATTCTCGGTTTTTACCGAAGGTTTCATTTTCAATGGCGTTTCCGCCTGCACCATCGCCGCGTTGGCTTTGGTCGTGATTACCTGGAATTGCTGTGTCACATTTTTTGTCGTATTTTTTTGGTCAACCGTATCCTGTGCTTGTACTGGATGAGCAACATGCCCGGTTCGTATTGGATCAGTTCCAGACGATTGTACTGCTCTGTGTAAAATTCGGTGATCGCCGTCTGCGGATCCCCCACTTTTTGGTATATGAACGGAGGTTAAATCGGACACCGTGCTTTCGTTGGGTTTCCTTTGGATCGCTGCTTTCACCGACCGCTTTGACGAACCGAGCAAAACCTGTCTTTCCATATCCGGTCGATCGAATTTTTCTTTGGTAGTTATAATACCGTTCATTTTTTCCAGAAGATTCGACAAGCTCCGAAGCTCATAGTCATTGATCTGAGATACTGCGCCTTTGCTGCTGGTAACGACTTTTGCAGACTGGATAGGTATCTCGTCTTTTGTCATCGGAGTGGAAAGTTCCGTTTTAGGAATCCGGCTCGTATCAACGTTCAGCGATTCTGTCGTTTTCGTTTTAAAAGTCAGTGTACTTTTCGTGGTAGTAGCTTTTTCCGTATTTTTAAGGGGTATAGCTGGGCTATATTGATTTTTATCAACCTTAAGTAATTCTTTAGATAATCCAGAAGTATCACCTGATTTTATGGCGGTTTGTTGTATTTTAACATCTTCACTTTTGGTGGATGCGTTTGGCTGAATGTTCGCTGTACTAAGGGACGATGTATTGTCCAGTTTCCGGGAATCCGGGCTTTGTATTCCCTGGTATCCATCTAAAGGTTTCCACGAATTATCAGCACCGTTTAACGCAGCTTGATATTTTTTACTACGCAATGAATTCGGCTGTTTTCCATCAGTATTCCTGTCACCACTTTTCACTATCGTGGCAAAGCCGTCGGGTTTTGCTTTCCCGATTTTTGGGTTTGCGGGTGACTCGATTTCGAATTTCTTCGCCTTCTTCGATGCATCAGAAGGTTCAGCGTTATCCTCAGTGGGCATCGTGGTCATTTCACTGTTTTCCGGAGTTATCCTGAGCAGAGTAAATTTGACTGATTTATTTTCAGAGATTTCCCTCCGTGATGCCCGGGGATCCCCGAGATCTGTCGATGAATCGCTGTTTGTCCTAAGCACACCAACTAAAATAATTTTTGTTTCTTTCGATTCAGGCGTTAATGTCTTTTTGCTGTGTTCAGTCAGCCCCAATTGGAGTAAGCCCTTTTCCCCTGGTATTAACTGTAAACTGTGATTCGTCGAAGATCTGGCTGGTGTTTCTCGTTGAATCATCTGTGACGGAGCGGAAGATGGTTTGTCCGACTTGTATCTATTGCGCAAGGCGATTTCAGGACGGACCAGAAAAACATGAAAATCATGCGATGTGGTTTTCGGCTTTTTTTGATCAGGAGAAACTGCCTTGCGTATGTACAGTAGACCGTACTTCTGCTCTGGACGGTTTTGCTGTTCGACTGCATCAGCTGTAGTAGTTTTCTCCGGCAATTTCACCGGGATGACAATTCCCTCGGCTTCTTTCCCAACAGACCGAAGTAAATCCTGGCCAAATTTTCCGGATTCCAGAAGGTTAATCAGTTGCTCGACAAGTCCATCGAGCATTTTACTCGTACCGTTTATTCCCAGCACCGCCCCCAGCTCTTTACCGGAAATCCCGGTTATATCGATAATCTGGTTGGCTATCAAATTTTTACCCAGTTTCTGCTGACTTTCCTCGCCGACACTTAACTTATTTATAACTTTAGATAATTCGTTTAACTTACTATCTAAAAGATGGTTACCCGTATCATTATTCAGTACTTTCGTACCGGTTAATTTGCCCAGTAATGCGGCAAACAGATCGCCGGACTTCCCCACAGGCTCTGGTGTATATCCAGATTTATCGGTTAACTCATTGGTAATATTTTGAGTGGAAAATCTCATAAATTATTGGTCGGGAATTGGCTGAGTTCCTGGCTTAATCTTGCTGCCCGGGTTGCACTGAATGCCGTCAATAGTTCCGCGGCATTTCGGTCCCGCATTTGATTTAAAATCCCTACAACAGTTTTGTCATCCATCCGTGCCAAAATCTGTGCGGCTGCGCCGGCATCCATCTGGCTGTAAATTTTTGCTAATTTTTTATAGTCCTTCGGGGGTTTTTGGGATTCGGTCGTGGGCGGTTCCTGACCTGCGATTTCTTGCTCAGGCTGGTATTCCTGATATCTCATGGCCGGTTGCGGTTCCGGTGACTGTTCCTGCTGCTCTATCTGCGCTGGTTGTCCGGCATTACTGTCCTGCTGAACAGTTTCTGACATATTTTCCGGTTTGGGCTGCGCTTCCGATTCAGGTGCCACAGTTTTATTGGATATGGATTCACCGGTTTCCTCTATTTCGGGTGAATCAGCTGCGACCGTTTCCACTGCGGCTTCTTGCTGCGCTGGGTTTTCAACGTATACTATCCATGCGAGACTCCCGGCATAGGAGATGACAAATGATCCTAAAATTATCAGGACCCATTTCAGGATGCCGGACTTCTTTTTTCCCTCGGCTACGGCTGGTAAGTTTTCGGTTTCCTGCTGTGGTGCCATACGCTACTCGTCGCGATCCTTCCTGAAAGGTTCAAATTGTGAAAGTTCGTCTACCCGTTTTTGTTCATGTTTGTTGACGCGCTGTAAATATTTTTGGTAATCCTGTTCTTTTAATTTATCAAGCATCTCGGTTTCCTGGGTTGCGTCAATGAGGGTTTCTCTCTGCTCCTCAACCTCCTGCTGCGCTGAAGCCACCTTTTTATCCTGCTGCTCCACATATTTTTGCACTTGCCGTTGATAGGCGGAATCGTTACGGATTTCATGTCCCCGGGTCGGCTTCAACCGCTTTTGCCTCAATTTGCTCAAAAACTCCTGTTCCGTCTGTTTCAATTCCTTCAATTCCAACTCCTCAGTCTCAAGGTCCTGTTGCCGCTCGGCCAGTTTCCGCTGTTCGACCTTTTTCTTGATTTCTTTGGCTTTCAACACCTTTTGGAGCCTGAATTGATGCTTACTCATGCTGTCGCGCTCCCGAGGATTTCCTGCATCCGTTGCAGTGATTTGTCGAAGTCCACCATCTCATCGATATCTTGCTGTAAAAGATCCTTCAAATCATCGATAAGGGCGATAGAACGGTCGATACGGGGATTACTCCCCTTGACATAGGCTCCGATATTAATCAAATCTTCGGCTTCCTCATATGTCGCCAGAACCTCAACAAGACGGTTCGCCAGTTTCCGGTGGTCCTCGTTTACCACATCAATCATGACCCGGCTGACACTTTGCAATACATCGATGGCGGGGTAGTGTCCCAGCGATGCCAGTTTCCGGGAGAGAATGATGTGCCCATCCAGGATGGATCTGACGGTATCAGCGACCGGATCATTCATATCATCGCCTTCCACCAGTACCGTGTACATTCCGGTGATACTTCCCTGCCCGGCAGCACCGGCTCGCTCAAGCAATTTTGGTAGCATACCGAAAACCGATGGTGTATATCCCTTGGATGCCGGCAGCTCCCCAACGGAGAGACCAATTTCCCGTTGCGCCATCGCGACACGGGTAACCGAATCCATCATCAGCATCACATTTTGTCCCCGGTCGCGGAAATATTCTGCAATAGTTGTGGCGATCAGGCTTCCCTTGATCCTGATTAAGGGCGCCTGATCGGAGGTCACGGCAATGACCACCGAACGCTTCAGACCTTCCTCGCCCAGATCTTTTTCGATAAAATCCCGGACTTCGCGCCCACGTTCACCAATCAGGGCTATTACATTAACGTCAGCAGAGGTATTTCTGGCAACCATGCCCAGGAGCACGCTCTTCCCTACGCCACTTCCTGCAAAGATGCCGACCCGCTGCCCTCGACCGCAGGTCAAAAACATATCAATTGCTCGAATACCTGTCAGCAGTGGTTTGGTTATTCTTGTCCGGTCCAGAGGTTCAGGCGGGTCGTTATGGATCGGTTGCATAGCACTGCCGATGATCGGCCCTTTTCCATCTATGGGATGTCCCAGGCCGTTCAGCACCCGGCCGAGGAGCTGTTCACCGACCGGAATTTCCGTAGAATTAGAATTAATAGTGACAATATCGTCAGACGAGATCCCGTTGACGTCGGCATACGGCACAAGGAGCACCTGATCTTCGCGAAAGCCGACCACCTCGGCTGTGATGGTTTTCCCACTGTGTTGCGCCAGGATGTTACACGTCTGTCCCACAGATGCCCTGGGGCCGGTGGCCTCAACCACCTGGCCTACAATCCTGCGAACCCGGCCACGCCGCTGAATAATTGGCGTTGAATCCACAATGTCTAATAAATGGGTATGCATCAGTATTTATTCCTCATCACCGGGTAAATTGGCATAAAGGCTGCCTGCAATTTGCTCCAGTTTGGTCTCCACTGTCGCGTCGATGGATTCCATATTGGTATTCACGATACATCCGCCACGGTTCATCGTAGTTACTTTTTTCACCTTCACTTCGTTTGGCAACTCCTCCAAAATCGCCGACTGATAAATAATATACTCATGGTCGTCCGGATTCAGGAGAATTTCCAGGACTTCATCCTGCTCAATCTGGTGTATTGTTTCCCTGATGACATTTTCAATCTTTGTTTTGTCATTGTGCAACTCGCTGTTAATGACTCGCCGTGAAATCCTGAGCACCAACTCAATCAGGTTTAGTTCTGCCTCTTTCTCCAGGCGCCACCGGCTTTCGGCAAGTCCTGTCATCACGTCCTTTAGCGCCGTCACGTCTTCGCGGTATTGGTTCTCCATGGCACTTTTCCCGGCTTCATACCCGGCGTTATATCCGGACTGGTAGATGTTTTCCCGTTCACCTTTGTAATTGTTTTCCAGTTGAGCCAGGATGTCAGACAGGCCAGCCTGATCTTCCATATTGTACAGGCGATCCATATTTCGTTCGAAATCCGTTAAGGGCAATTCATCCGGCTCCGGCGCATGCTGATCGGCATGGCTGGAGTCCGGCTCAGGACGGAAGTCACCAGTGTGGATTGCGATGACGGGTTGGTCCGTGCCCAGGGAGATGGTGTTATTCGATAATTTCATCGGCCACCGTTCCGGAGGAGATTACGATCTCCCCTTCTTCATCCAGACGTAGGATCACCTCGATAATCTGTCGCTGGGCGCTTTCTACTTCACTCAACCGAACCGGCCCCATAAATTCCATTTCCTCTTCGATCATCTCGGCGGCCCGCTGTGACATATTCTGCAGAATACGCGATTTCACATCGTCGCTGACTGCTTTGAGCGCCAGTGTTAATTCCTGGGTATCGATCTCCTTCAGCACGCGCTGTATCGAACGATCGTCCAGGAGTACAATGTCTTCAAACACGAACATGAGATTTTTGATTTCGGTCGCCAGTTCCGGTTCTTCCTGCGCAATTGATTCCAGGATCTTTTTCTCCGAGCTCCGCCCCAGCATATTCAGGATTTCGGCAGTCGGCTTGACACCGCCTAACTTCTCTCCGCCCTGGGAGAAGTCGATCCGCGATTCCAAAATAGTCTCCACTTCTTTGACCATATCCTGGGAAACGCTGTCCATCGTCGCAAACCGAAACAGCACCTCTTCCTGTAAATCAATGGGCAGGTCAGCCAACAGTGAAGCAGCCTGATCCGGTTCAATCTGTGTGAGCACCAGGGCGATGGTCTGTGGATGTTCCTTCTGGATAAAACTCAACAACTGGTTCGGGTCGACCTCCTTCAACACATTGAACCCCTTAACCTGCAGGGATCTTCTGATGCGGTGGAGGATGTCCATCGCCTTATCCGGGCCCAACGCCTTTTCCAGGACTTCCTGGGCATAATCCATACCGCCAGCGGCAATATACTCCTGAGCCCGGACCATCTGATAAAATTCCTGGGTCACACCCTGGAGTACACTGGATGACACATTTTCCAGCTTAGAAATCTCTTTTGTTAAAAGCTCTACTTCATCCGGATGTAACTGCTGGAAGACCTTGGAAGACGTTTGGCTTCCAAGTGCCACCAGCAGAATTGCGGCCTTCTTTGGGCCAATAATTGTGCTATCCTGTGTCCGTACGGATTTCTCTGACATATGCTCTATTCCTCAACTAACCAGCTGCGAATCAGGCTGGTTACCTGTTGTGGATTTTCTTCCGAATAGTTTCGTATCGCTTCCTGCATCTGGGTTTTTTCCAGGACCTCATCATCCATTTCTATCTCGAAGTCCGGCAGATCCCGGCGTTTTTTCTTCGTAAATTGTTTCTGTGAGGCGCCACTACTGCTGCTGTATTTTCTCGGGCGTGAACTCTGGAATGGCATTTCTCCGATGATGACTTTGGAGCGTTTCACCACATTTCGCAGCAGAAACAGGAAAAACACTACCAGGCCGACACTGAGGCCTTTGTTCAATAAATTTTCCCAGAATTGCCGCCGTTGCATCACGGCAAACTGCTCTTCCTGCTGCTCATAATCGGAGAGGTCAAACTGGAGATTCGAGATTTCGAACTGGTCGCCACGGGGCTGATTAAAGCCAACTGCCGCCTTCACGATGCGCTCAAGCCGTTGCAACTCTTGCTGCTCCCTTGGTTGATAATGCCGCTCGCCATCCTCGCCTTCCTGATAGGTACCATCTATCAGCACTGCCACATGCAGCCGTTTAATATCCCCCACCTCATTCATCACGCTTTGCACCGTTTTATTCATCTCGTAATTAGTAATGAGATGCTCCTGCTGGCTACTGGAGGTATCGACTCCCATGGATGCAGACTCAATCCGTTCTTCGCTCCGGATTACCTGACTGTCAGGGTCGTAGATCTCTTCGGTCTTTTGAATCTGTTCAAAGTTTATGTCCGCGGTTACACGTACAATAGATCGACCATATCCCAATACACCATCCAGCATGCTCTGGGCTTTTTGGCTGAGATATTCTTCTATTTTTTTCTGATTTGAGTATTGCGTTGTAGCCTGGGAGACGCCTTCCCGGTCGCTTCCGGTTTCCGTCAGAAGATTACCGGAGGCATCCAATATTGAAACCGACTGGGCTTCCAGGTTTTCCACGCTGTTAGCCACCAGATACTGAATCCCTTCTATTTGACTGTTATCCAGCCTTGAATGCGACTTCAGTTTCAGGATAACTGCTGCGGTCGGCTCACCCTGATCTTCCTTGAAAATAGCTTCCTTGGGCAAGACAAGGTGGACCCGGGCGGCTTCAACCTCATTCATCTGCTGTACGGTACGCTGAAGCTCGCCTTCGAGTGCGCGCTTGTAGTTCACCTGTTGCACATACTCGGTCATTCCAAAATTGTTTTCGTCAAAAATTTCGTAGCCGATAACGCCATCATTGGGAATACCGGCGTTGGCAAGCTGTAGCCGCATATCGTACACCCGGTTGCTCGGCACCATGATGGTGCTGCCGGCATGATCGTATTTGTATTTGACGTTTTGTTCCTGCAGATATTCGACGACCTTACCCGCATCCTCTGACGCGAGGCTGCTGTAAAGTACCCGATAATCCGGTTTGTTAAGCCAGGAGATAACGAGAATGAATGCGGTGATAACGACTACAAACATAATTCCCATGGTGATTTTACTGCGGAGCGGTAAGTCGGCAAGACCGTCCTGGATCTGTGAGAGTAATCCCTGAAACATTGGCATCTACCTGTGGCTAAAACCTGAGGTTCATAATTTCACGATATCCGTCCATCAGCCGGTTCCGTACTTCGATGGCCATTTTCAGACTGATATCCGCTTTCCGAAGTGCAACCATGACATCATGGACATTTTCTACTTTTCCGGCCGAGAAATCAAAAACGATCTCATCCGCCTCTTTTTGCATAGTGTCAACCTGAGATAGCGCATCTGACAGTACATTTTTGAATGATTGAGACTGGGCCTGATCCATCTCATCGAAATTCGCCCGTCTTTCCAGATTGCGAATCTGGTTATTGGCATTGAGCTGGTTATATATCAGGTTGATGTTCCTCATTAGTATTTGAGATCCAGTAACCCACCTTTGGCAGGTTTCGTTCTTTGTGATTGCTTCTGTGCATCGGCAGTATAGGAGGTGTTCGTCTCCGGAAATATCCGGGCCAGAACAGACTCCTCATCTTCGCTTAAAATGGTTCGCAGGTTCTCCAGAGTCCCGGTCTCCCGTAACTGACGTAACTGTCGTTGTTGGTCCCCTGTGCGCTGGCTGGTTGGTGCCGACTGGACGGAGTTCTGAGACTTGTTCTTCGAATTACTTTGCCGCACAGATGGCGGCTGCTGCGACTCCTGTTGCCGCTGAATCCGATGGCTGAACTGCTGGTACGCCGAGGTAATTTTTCCGGTCATTTAGATCTCCAGCGCCTTTTGAGACATTTCTTTGGCTGCGTTCATCGCGGTAACGCTAGCCTCAAACGAGCGTGAGATATTCATCAGCTGTACCATTTCTTCTAGTATATTAATCTTAGGAAATCGGACATAGCCTTGCTGGTCAGCATCAGGATGACTCGGCTCGTAGACTAGTCGATATTCCTGATCTGCCGGTCGCAGAGCAGTTACTTCAACGCCGTCTGTTCCCTCTTCTGACGGAAGGGAGCCGGTATTGGAACCGCGAATATGCCCGGACCGGGTTCCGACAACCCGGGATACCGTATCGGCCATCACCGCTTTAAAAGAGGTGGCATCCAATTCCGTGTAAATCGGCGTTTGCTTTTGATAGGGCGTTCCATCTTTGGTTCGTGTGGTATTCACGTTGGCGATATTTTCCGAAACAATCTCCATCCCCCGGCGATGAGCCCGAAGGGCTGTTGCCGAGATATCGATACCGCGAAACAGACTGTTCAGTTTCATTGGCTATTTTCCTTCTTACCTTGTCTGTCCTGTAATACTGTTGTTTAATTTCTGGAAGCGCCCCCGCATCACTCGTGTCAACACCTGATAATAGAGTTGGGTTTTAGCCATGACGCCCATTTCCGTGTCCAAATCCACATTGTTGACTTTGCCCTCCTCAATGGGATCGCCCGAGTCGACAGCCTTGACCTGTTCTGCCTGGCGATCGCGCAGAGCCGCGAGGTGTTGGACTTTTGTCCCTTCGAGTTTAACGGTCTGTGTGTTATTAACGCTCCGGAGGACTTCCCTGAAGTCTACTTCAATCCGGCGATATCCGGGGGTGTTTTGATTTGCGATATTTTTCGCTGCCGCCCGTTGCTGAGAAACTGATGCGCCCATCAGTTTTTGAATCGACGATATAAAAGGTCTCTCTGCCATGGTTCTCCGTTCCCTGGTCTTTTGACTCGTTAGTATTTTTACAATCATTATGCCAATTAGGGCAGAAATTTTAGATCAAAGATAAAAGGGGATGAAAGTGTTGAATTGGCGGGTTTTTATAATAGATGGGAATAAAAATCCCCATCAACGAAAGTCGATGGGGACTGGAAAATATTGCCGGTGGGACGTGGATTTTTTCCGCTAGTCGCTGAAAAACGAGTCGGAAATTATGCCGTCCTCCTTATACTGGTTTATTTTATTCCGGAGTGTCCGGACATTGATGCCCAGGCTCTCGGCGCTTTTCGTCCGGCTGTAGTCGTGGTACTCGAGGGTTTGCAAAATTAAATCCCGCTCCATCTCTTCAATCGTGACGGGGTTACCAAAGTTGACGACTCCGTGCAACTCCGCATCCGTTTCCTGATCCTCTATGAACAGGACGTCTTCCGTCAGCAGCTTGCTCTGGCTAAGGATGGTGGCACGCAGTATCCGGTTTTCCAGTTCGCGTACGTTGCCCGGGAATTCTTCCTGAAGGAGACGGCGGATAGCATTGTCCTCAATATCCTCCACCTCGCTGCCATATTCCTCTGTGAATTTATCAATAAAGTGATAGACCAGCGGCTCAATATCTTCGCGGCGTTCCGAGAGGGGTGGCAGAACGATTGGAATGGTATTCAAACGATAATACAGATCTTCGCGAAGATGGCCTTCTTCAATCGCCTGTTGCAGATCACGGTTGCTAGTTGCAAGAATCCGGACGTCCACTTTAATTTCTTCATCGCCTCCGACGCGGTGAAACTCCTTTTCCTGGATGGCCCGCAGCAGTTTTGCCTGCAAGCCGATATCCATTTCGGTGATCTCGTCCAGCAGCAACGTGCCGGTATCCGCCAGCTCGAATTTACCCACATTTTTCCGGATGGCACCGGTAAACGCACCCTTTTCATGGCCGAAAAGTTCACTTTCCATCAGTGATTCCGGCAACGCAGCACAATTTACACGGATAAACGGTTTGTCCGCCCGATCGGAATTATAATGAATTGCCCTGGCAACCAGCTCCTTTCCCGTGCCTCTCGGCCCCTGTATAAACACTGAAGCGCGGCTGTTGGACACCAGGGAAATAGTCCGGTAAATCTTCTGCATCTGTGGGCTTTTCCCGATGAGCTCGCCAAACCGATCTTCCCCGCGGACCGATATATTTTTTTCTTTTTGTTCTGCGGATTCAAAAAAATTCTGAATAACCTGATAAATGTCATCAACGGAAAAGGGTTTGGTTATATAGTCTGCCGCACCGAGTTTTAGCGCCTTGACAGCACTTTCGATCGTCCCGTAAGCCGTCATCATAATAACACCGATATCCGGAGACTTGGTTTTAACTTTTTCCAACAGTTCGATGCCGAGCATTTCCGGCATTTTATAGTCCGTTAGGATGAGATCAATGGAATTTGATAATAGGTATTCTAATGCATCGGGGCCCGAGGTTACCCCCTTCACCTTATAATCTTTCTTCGTTAGCGCTTGCTGTAAAAAGTTAACCATGTATGGTTCGTCATCTACAACGAGCACTGAAAAATCCTGATTTTCCATGGATGATCTTCCTCCTGTAACGTGGCGGGATCGACTAACAGGGTCAGTCTGGCTATTTATGATACCAGCTTCTTTTTTCCCTGTCATATTATATAGAGAAGTCATTCAGAAATCAATGTTCCTTTCAAATGAATACTGTGTTTTTCTCTTTTGATATTCAATATTTCGTCTAATAAACAATTGATCGTTAATCAAATGGACAACACCACCTGGAATTTCTTCCTGGATGAGCAGTTCATGGTTGCCGATAATAAACCGCACTCCCGGATAAATTTTATTATGAATCACAATAAACGGGACTTCGCTTTCCAGTGCTCTGGTCCGTACCGATTGGATGGTTTCCAGTTCATTTTGCAGATGGACAATCTCTTCTGAAAGACTCACCAGTTTATCCGCATGCAATTCTGCCTCGTTGCGATGGTTTGCGTCGAGTCGTCGTTGCCGTTTTTCAAGCAGCGTCAGATATTCCAGTCGCCGCCGAACCTGGTTTTGGGTTTGCTCTACTCCGGCAAGTTTCTGTTGAATTGATTCCAGCTGTTGCAGTTGGGCTTTCGTCAGATTCGGCCGAATGATAAACGTGGTGGGAATACAGGCCGTTGAACCAGCTACATTCATCCGGATTTGGGTTTCGCTCCAGGTTGTGCCGCCGCGGATCAGACCGGCATGGCCTTCCACGATAATTTTTCCCTTTGCCTGAATATTGCCCCGGGAGATATATCGGTGTACCGTCACAGAACCGCCGGCTTCGATGGTTGCATCCTGGATATAATCTACCGAAACGTTACCACCCGACGTCACCTGAGAGTGTTCCAGCCCATTGATCCCACTCTTGATATTAATGTCTTCTCCGGCTGTTACGTCAGCGCCTTCAATGCATCCCCGTACCTCAATACTGTTCTCTGAGCGAACGGAATGCCCTGACCGAATATCTCCCTCCACCAGGATACTACCGCAATAATCAATATTGCCGGAATTAAAATCCACATCACCTGAAATTCGCAGCACCTCGCGCACCGATAATTCATCCTGTTCCCAGTAGATATATCCATCGGTACTTGCATAAAGGGTTAACCCGTCGTCCGCAACGTACGTATTTTCTCCCGGCGGAAATTCCGGATCCAGGACAGATGCATCCAGATGTTTTCCGAGAACGGTGAATCCAACCTCCCCCGATACTGCCGGAAGCTTTTGTGCCAAAATTTCGTTTTCATGTACGGTGACGACATTAAAGGGGTGCCAGGAATTTGACGCCTCCTCCCCGTTCAATGCATCATGGTATAAAATTTCCCCATCTTCACCGGATCGGGCCGGTTGACCTATGGCCGCAACCAGTTTGTAAATAGGGAGGTCCCCCTGGAGCGCCTTCTCAATTGCCCTGGCCTGAAAACCTGCTTTCACGCCGTTCTGCAGTAGATAGAACAGGCAGTCATCGGCGGTCAACGGTACACCGGCTGGTGGTGCTTTAACGTGTATCCATGCCCGCATCTCATCGTCCGCAATCTCGACTTTCATCAGCTGTTCCGTTTCAGCACGAAAGTGCTGCAGAACCGTACCGATTGGGATGGGCTCTTTTATATCATTGGAATATTTGTTAAGGAATATTTTGGACAAGAGTGGAATATCGAGTCCGACAATCTCTGCGGAAATGATCCAGCCAAGAATCTGCTCGGCCTGTTTTTCCGGATTACCTGTGAGCGAGAGGGTGTACTTTCCCTCCCTTTCAGCAAGTCCAAGGCCGGGCGGCAGAGAGATCTGGTTTTTACTCGGTGGATTCATATTCCAGCGTGATTCGTTCTTCGTTTCCGCAATCACATTGTATATCTATCGCAATGACAACACCGTTTTCCATCACTGGTTTACATTCGAAGTTCCTGGAACTGTGTTGTTCTTCATGCTGGATTACTCGTCTGCTTTTTTTTGTGACACTTCCTTTTTTCAGGATTTTATTATTGCGCGATTGGAGGAGCACTTCTTCGCCATCCTGTTGAGTAATTTGATCAAGCGGCATGAAGGAATTTTCTTCCATTATCATTTTTTTCCGGTAATTTTTTCCTGTTTATCTCAATGAATAAATTTTGAGGACAAGGCTTCAGGCCTTAGTAATCCAAGAGAGCAGGCATTTTCTGTTTGCTCTGTTGCGTGTCCGGTACCATATTCATTGCAAATTATATGCCTGCGAAAACTTGTAGCCTTCCGAATAAATCCACACGACTTGTTCAGGCAGAGGGGGTTTTGGATGTATTGGTGGTGGAAAAATGGGCAATAACCAGGCCGGCAATATCATCCAGCGATGCGCTCATTTGGGAAGCACCAAGTTTAACGGCCTCCGCCGGCATCCCGTACACAATGCAGGATTTTTCATCCTGTGTGATAGTATGGGCACCGGACTCTTTCATATCCAATAAACCCTCAGCACCATCAGAGCCCATCCCTGTTAACAGGATCCCCAACGCGTTTTTACCGGCAGATCTAGCTACGGATTTAAACAAAATATCCACTGCCGGTCGCTGATGATGAATTCGTGGCCCCTGTTTAATGTCGACGTAATATTTTGCACCACTCCGTCGAAGCAGCATGTGGTAGTTCCCGGGTGCAATCAATGCCCGCCCGGGATAAACGGAATCCCCGGGAGCGGCTTCTTTCACTTCGAATGGGCACAGGGAGTTGAGTCGCTCTGAGAAGGCGGTGGTAAACTTTGGAGGCATATGCTGAACGATCACTGTGCCGAGAGAGTTTGGTGGCAATGCAGTCAGAATTCTCTTGATGGCTTCGGTTCCGCCGGTGGAGGCACCGATTGCTAATATTTTGTTGGTTGTGGTATCCAGTAACGGCGATGGCCGGATCCCGACAGCTGGCCGGACTTCCTGTGAAGCTGCTTTTGTCTGGATTTTTGAGACCTGAGTTGCTGCTGCTGCTCGTATTTTGTGGGATAATTCCTTACTTAGCTCCCCTACTGAATAGCTTGAACCCGGTTTGGACAGCACCTCAACCGCACCGGATTCAACGGCCTGGAGTGCCAGGCGGCTTTTATCTTGGGTCAGGGAGCTGACAACAATCACGGGCACTGGATAGTACCGCATGAGTTTCCGGAGAAACGTCAGGCCGTCCATCCGGGGCATTTCCAGATCAAGGGTGATGACATCTGGTTTGGATTTTACGATCTTGTCGCGCGCCACGTACGGATCCATGGCGGTGCCTACTACTTCGATATCTGCCTCTTTTTCCAACTCTTCGGTAAATATCTTCCGCACGATAGCGGAATCGTCGACAATCAAGACACGTATCATTTTCGCTGCTCGATAATGGTTAGATCCAATGGATAGTTATTAATGTAAAGTGTTGTCGAATTGACTGCGTTTTCCGGTTTTAGATACTGTTCCATGTCACCATCGGTAATCGGAGCGGGGATGGACAATTTGGCATCAGTGGCCATCTCCATTTGATTCATAAAGTTGCCCCCTATCATATTGGTAACTTCCTGTACGGCAGACTGGACTAACTCCCGATTTAATTTCTTTGCAGGGATGCCCATTAAATTTTCGGCAATAGTAACGGAAAGGTTTTCGTCAACCGTTACGATGACTACATATTCCTGGCCACATTCAATTTTAATTGACCGGGGGGACTCGAAGTCCTGCCGGCTTATCTCTGGCGCCGTTTCCAGCAGAAAACACATATCCTCCAGGATTTCAAAAGTCAACTTCTTCAGTATCGAGAGTTTCGGTTCCATGGGAATTTTCTCCCAGTAGTTCTTTTAAAGTATTTGAAATTAGTTCGGGTTGAAATGGCTTTTGCAGATATTGTACCACTCCCAGTTTTCTGGCCTGTTCCACCACCGCCGTCCGACCTTCTGTACTCACTACGACAACAGGGATCATCTTTAACGCAGGATCCGCCTGTAACTTTTGGATGAATGTCAGCCCATCCATCTCTGGCATATTGATATCAGTGACAATAACATCGATCCAGTTTTCCTGGCAAACTTCCAACCCCTCCACCCCATTTTCGGCTTCATGATATTCGCCAATGGGGAAATTTGACATTTTGATGATTTTAGTCATGACTTTACGCATGGACGACGAGTCATCAACAATCAGTATATTATAGGCCACCGTTCTCATTCTCCGATCATTTAATTCTGCTCGTACGTCATTTTTATATTGGCAAGGTTTTCGGCTGTGTGGGCCAAAAGCATTTCAACATCATCACCGGTTAAACCAAAATGCTGACTTAATTCCACAGTCCCGTGATAGGCCATTCCGTCGTTGAGGGTCCCGGCGCCCATAATAGACGATAACCGATCGGCGAGCGCAACGGCCAGGACCGAAGATGGCATCTCAACCTCAAACGCATGATGACAGGACGCCGCATTCACGATATTTTGGGAGAAGTTCCATTCCTCCAGGACAATTTTCCCGACTAATGCGTGATCAATACCCAGTACTTCCTGTTCCGCCTCGTCAAAAGCATACCCCTTCTCGGCCACCAATTCCACTATGCCCGCGTACTCATCCCGGACATAATGACTGAGGATCAGCTTACCGACGTCGTGTAATAGTCCGGCTACAAACAAATCATCATCTTTATTATCGGTTTTTGCTCCGATGGCCTGAGCCAACAGCGCCGTGGCGATGGAATGCCGCCACAATTCTCCGTATTCTCCTTCGTATCCGGGCTGTTTCCCTTCAAAGTATGTCAGAGAGCCACTTAGCGTCAGCAGTTTCCTGAGCTCCCGGTGTCCGAGTACCACAATCGCCTGCTGTAGACTATTGACCGTTTTAACGAGTCCGTAATACGGGGAATTGCAAATCTTCAGGATATTCGTCGTGATCCCCACATCAAACTTCAGCACCTCCGCCAATTCACTGGCGTTAACCGATGAATCAGCCAGCATACTCCGCGCTTTCATGATAGTTTGTCGGAACGGTGGCAAGCTCGTCACTTCCTCTTTTATTTGCCGGATTTTAATCATAATTGAATAGTCTCTCCGGAGCTGAGTTTTAACGTAATTTTCCCTGTCGCAACTTCTATCCGTACAGTCCGGTTAATTCGCCCTCCGACATGTTTCTTATGGATGAGCACGTTATTTTTCCAAAACACCTTGCGGAGAGCGGCGTAATTCTTGTTCCCGATATTAAAAAAATTCTGATCATCCATAATTTTACTGCCACCGATAATTGCGTTTTTTATCCGCTCTTTCTTGGCGCCGAGTGTATACATTTTCTTATATAACACCGGGACGCCTGTGTCGATGTATTTATTCAGATTTGTTGAGGTATTCCCGTCTTCGATTGCCGAGTCGGGGAGCATTATATGTGCTAGTCCTGCGACTTTTACCCCGGGATCATATACAGCAATCCCCAGGCAAGAACCCAGAGCGAAAGTCACGAGCACTTCACCGGGATTATTCGAGACTTTGATGTCAGCGATATCCACAATATGCTCTTTTAATTTTATAGCGGTACGACTATTCATCCTCAGAATCGAATCAAAGTGGTTTCTTGTATATCGTTGGCGCGATGTATGAGAAATCGTGCGTCACACCGCTCAGGCTTTCCGAGTGCCCAACGACGAAATACCCGCCTGGCATAAGCACATCAAACATCTTTTGCACAACACGTTCTTGTACCTGCCTGTCAAAGTAAATCATCACGTTCCGGCAGAAGACCAGAGCAAACTGCTTCCTGAATGGAAAAGTATCCAACAAATTCAACTTCCGGAATGTGATCAATTGTCGTATGTGCTCCTGAACCCTGTAATAGCCGGCGGACTTCCCCTTACCTTTGGAGAAATACTTCAGCAGGACTGCCCTAGGGACTGTCCGGACTTTCTCTTCAGGATAGACACCTTGTTCTGCAATCCGGATCACCTTGGTCGATAAATCCGTCGCCAGAATTTTCAGCCGGTATTTCTCAGGAAACTGACAATTATCCAATATATGAAGAGCCAGTGTGTACGGTTCCTCCCCCGTCGAACATCCGGCACTCCAGACCCGCATCTCCTTTTCCTCCCGAATCTTGTCCAGTTCAGTGATTTCTGGAAGAATTGTCCTGTTCAACCACTGAAGATGATCCTCTTCCCGGAAAAAATACGTATGGTTTGTCGAAATGGTATCCAGCAGTTCAACCAGCTTGTTGCCAGTCCGATCATGGATGATCCGGCGGTAATATTCGTTGAATCCGGCCAGTTTATCCCGCCGGATTATTTTTCCGAGCCGAGCCTGAACGAGCGTCTTTTTACCCTCATGTAAATTAATCCCCGCCTTTTCGTACACTAGATCCCGGATTTTTTGAAATTCTTTATCTGAAAGTGTGACTGTTGCTATCGAATCATTCATGCGTAGCCCGGTACCTGCGTTGCGGCATAGATAGTCCTCCCCTACAGTTTCATACCTATTATCGGCAGGATTCAATAAAAATTAAGAGAGAAAAACCGTTGATTTGGAAGATTCAAATTAACTAACAATTTGTTGCTTGGGGGTACGATCGGATAATATACGAATGAGGCGATCAGTCAGGTTATTAAATGAATACGGTTTTTCCAGAAAACCAGCCACGCCAAAATTTTGGCATTCGCGCTTTTCTTCTTCTGTAATGTACCCGGTGACAATTAACACCGGGATGTCGGGTTCAAATTTACGGAGATTTCTGAGCATCTCGACGCCTGTCATCCGTGGCATCTTTATATCCAACAGTATCAAATCGATGATATCGCTATGCACTTCACAGAAATCGAGCCCTTTCCGGCCATCTTCAGCCGTCAATACGTTTTGCCCAAGGGAAGTTAAAAACTGTTCCTGCATTTCCCGGAGATGCAATTCATCATCGACAACCAGAATGGTGAACACTTCTTTCAGGGCGTAATTGAAACCGGGATCAATGATCCGGTCACTTTTTGCGTGATCTTCTGTGTAGCGGGGCATATATAACGAGAATGTCGTTCCCTTGCCGGGCTCTGATTCCACGTGAACCCCTGAATGATAATTCTCCAAAATGGATTTTGTGATAGCTAAACCGAGCCCGGTGCCCTTCTCTGCCTGCTTCGTGGTGTAAAAAGGATCGAAGACCCGGCGGAGTGTGCGCTCATCCATGCCCATCCCGTGATCCTGGATATCGACTTTCACGTATTCCCCGGGCAAGACATTCAGTGGATAACATTCCATCTCCTCGTCGAATTGAACGGATTTGGTCTGAATAAAGAGTTCTTTGGAATCCTCCATGGCATCCCAGGCATTAAGCGCCAGGTTCATCAATACCTGTTGAAACTCCACCGGATTAATTTTGGCGGTGACGTACTCCGAGTCAAAATTGATATGGATATTCAATTCTTTGGAGGTGGTATGTTTCAGCATTTCCGCCACCTCCTGAATCGCGCCGTTCACCTGACATCTGGAATTACCTGGATCAGGCTGTCGTGTAAACCTGGACAGCTTTTGGACGAGGTCTACCGCCCGATGGCTCATTTCCAGTATCCTGAGTAAGTTTTTATGTGACTGCTGGTCTGACCGCACCAGGTCATCCATCTGCAGTAATTGCGTGTAGCCAATTATGGCATTCATGATATTCTTAAAATCATGGGCAATCCCGCTGGATAATCGACCTGCCGCCTCCATCTTTTGTGCCTGAAGCAGTTCCCGCTCTAATTCTTTGACCACCGTAATATCCTGAAAAAATAACCGGTACACGGGCCGTGTTCCCCCGGGAATTTCCTGGTGACCTGTAATACGGAAATACCGCATCCGGTCTTTTGGTAATACACGAACCGAACGAATATCGGAGAACACTTTTCCATCGTTATCCTTTTGGGTATACTTTTGCCACCAGGTTGGCGTCACGATGCCCATATCGATTATCGACTGCCCCACTAATCCGTTACCCTTTTCCTGGCCGAACATTGTGTTACAAAAAGTACCTGATTCAATAATCTGCCCATGCTCATCGACCCGACATATCCCTAACTCGATATAATTCAAAATCTCGATATTACCAGGAATACTAAGGTGTTCAAATCCACCTGACTCCGGCAGCATCGATTGGTGGGTTCCTATTTTGACGATGCAGATGAGCCTGTCCGGTGGAGATTCACCGGAATAGCCCTGAATAACCCGCAGCGATAATTTTGAATTCTGGTATCTGCCATAAAATTCCAGCGACGTTTTTTTGGATAAGTCAGAACCTTCCTTCTCAATTAAAAACTGCGTAAGATCGGCACAAGCGTTTTCCAGCAACAATTTAAACACCGACAAACCGATTAAATCGTCAGCAGCGGTACCGAAGTACTGTCGGGTTACGTTATCTATTGAATGGATGACACCACGGGTGCTAATTATCCAGAATCCAGTCATTGAGTCATTCATGTTTGATAGTCATCTGAGAACCGGTTAAGCAGTCCATATTTAGCAAATTGATTGCGGGGAAATGGAGTTTGTTAATTTACAATTTTGACTGAAGAAAACACCAGTAAAATTCTAAAGACTTCAACCGGGATTTCTGAAGAAATTATAATAGACAGTGTTGAACAGACGAATCAACCAGAGGGCAGTTCACGGGGATACGAGGCTTTTGACGGTAACCTTATCCTGACATTGCTAAATGGTGATTTTAAAATTCAGAAAATTCTCGGGAGGTTTTTTGGGCGTTCCCGGCAAATGGAATCAATTCTTCTGCCGAATCTTTGGCTCGTGCTGAATCTCTAGAAGAATACTCATGTGCCTTTGAACGAAGGTGTTGGTTATTAGGGCCGGAAGTCCGTGCCTCGCCATCGTTATAATTCGCTTTTTTCAAGCCGTATACCAGTGTCTGCAGGCGCTGAACAATGTTTAACAGGGATTCGGCTTCGTTATTCAGTTGTCCCGCCGATTCGCTCGAAGCCTCAGCTTCTGTGGTATTCGCTTGCGTTACCTTGTCTATTTGGGCCACAGCAGCGCTGATCTCCCTGACGCCATCGCGTTGTTCTCCGGACGCGACAGAAATTTCGCCTATCAGTTCGTTGACCTTTATGGTCCGTTCTTCCATCTCATTGAGTTCTGCCGCCATATTTTTGACGATTTCGACGCTGCGTTCCGCATTTTCCAGCGAATTTTCCAATAATTCTGAAGTTGAATTCGCTGCCTGTGACGCCCGCTGTGCCAGGTTCCTGACCTCATTTGCCACAACGGCGAATCCCTGGCCAGCTTCTCCTGCCCGGGCGGCTTCTACCGAAGCATTGAGCGCCAGCAGATTGGTCTGAAAGGCAATCTCATCGATGGTTTTGATAATTTTTGAGGTCTCCTCAGCTGAACCCCGAACTTCGTGAATCGCCTCCTGCATCTCTATCATTGTCCGGTTCCCGCGATTTGCGGTTTCTTTGGTCTCTTTTGCCAAAGTATTCGCCTGGTTTGCGCCATCAGCATTTTGCTGCGCCATGGCATTTAATTCTTCCAAACTCACACTCACCTGCTCCAGAGATGCTGCCTGCTTTGATGATCCTTCTGCCACAACCTGGCTGGTTTCGGCGATTTGAGTTGAAGCGCCGCTCACGGACATGGAACCATCGGACAATTGGCTGATTGCCTCTTTGACGGGACTGGTAATGGAACCAGTCAGGAACCACCCCATTATTCCAATGAGAAAAAGCCCGATTGCCCCGGCGATAAGCAACAATTTTCCGGTGTTTGATGACAGGGACCTGTTAGACGCCAGGACGTTTTCAATGTATTCCCCGATCTCTTTTTTGTGCTGATTCAATGTCTTAGTCGCCTCGCCGGTCCCGGCATTCAAGTCTGCCATTACACGCAGTTTATTTGAATTCTCATGCTGGTATTTAGTTTTGGTAAGGTCGGTCATCTCTGACAATAGCGAGACAATTTGTTTATATATTGGTTCTATCCGCTGCTGGTAAGTGTTGATGCTCATTCCCACGGTTGCTGCCGGCTGAGCTGCCGTGTGTAGTTCACCATGGACATCGATGATCGAGGTCAGGAGTGTCCGAATTTCCTCATTATCGGTGGTAAACTCCAAAAGGAATTGCCCAAGTTGGCATTGGTTCGGATCAAGCTCCCCGGCAAAATTTTTGCGATCTGATACCGCGGTTTTCAGTGCCTTCATCCAGTTATGGTGATTCACTATCCTGGATTCCAGTATTTGGTGAATAGGCTCTGGCTGACCATCCACCACCATACTATACCTTTGAATTTGAGTCTGAATATCTTCAACCGGGACGATTTTAGTGAGTATTTCACGGATTTGGGGAACACTCTGCTTTGCCTGTCGCCTTACTATGTCAGAAGAGCTATTTTCTAATTCGTGAAGGGTGGTCCTGATATTCGGGATGTGTGTTTCCTGAATTTCAACCGAAACCCTGTGAATTTCATCGGATTCCCAGGTATTAAACAGGCGATGTAACTCGTTTTGCAGGGCAAGTATTTGTATCTCAGCCTTGGTAATACTGTTTGCAGCCGGATACTCCACATAGGAAATTTCTTGAGTGGTTTTTTCAATAACCTGTACGGCATACCAGCCAATAAAGGTCCCCACCGTAATCATTGCACCGAACAGGATGGAAAAACCTGTCAACTTTTGACCCAGACTTAACTTTTTTAACATAATTCGTTACCGCCTCACATATTCACATGAATAGAACATATCTTCCGAAACCGCTGATTGTTTGCTGTCTCCATTTGTGCTGTCTATCCAGTCTCTTTCCCCTTTATTCCCACTCGAATACCGCATCCTTATTTTTCCGTCAGCCGTTGATAATCCATTATTTGACTTTTCCATACCGTCTCTGCTCTTCCCGTTTGCAGTCCCAGATCCGTATGCCAGTATTTCTAGATCTTCCACTACCATACTAAGATCCTTCGCCCGAGAGTTCATTTCCCTGGCAGCCGCAGCAGCCTCCTCCGCCTCGGCCGCATTTTGCTGGGCAACCGCATCCACCTGATTGACAGCCTGGGAGATCTGTTTAATTCCGTGGGACTGTTCCCGGGATGCCGTGGACACTTCATCTACCATTTCCGTAACTTTTCTTGCGATTTTTTCATTTTTCTGTAAGGCGTCCTCCACCTGTTCATTCAAAGAGGCCGACTCTTCAATGCGGTCGTTGGCGCTGGCGATCAAATCCGATGTCTTTCGTGCCGCCTCTGCCGCCCGTTGTGCAAGGTTTCTCACTTCGTTTGCCACCACGGAAAAGCCCTGTCCCGCCGCACCGGCCCTGGCAGCCTCTACCGACGCGTTCAATGCCAAAAGATTCGTCTGGAATGCGATTTCATCAATAGTTCTGATAACGTCACCGGTCTTTTTACTTGCGTCGACCGTTTTCCGCAACGCGGTTTTCATATCCTGCATTCGTTCGGATATAACCTGAAAGTTGGTGGCAGCATCGGAGGTCATCAGTTTATAGATCACATCGCTGTTTTCAGCCATCTGGCGCGACATCGCCGTCAGTTGCTCGAGTGTCGCGCTGGTTTCTTCCACGGAAGCCGCCTGTTCCGTGGCGCCCTCCGACAGGATTTCGCTCGACTGTGAGAATTGTTCAGCCGCATCGACCGTCTGTGTAGCGCCCTCTTTCAATGTATTGGCCGAATGGATAACCGGTGCTGTGATTTTTCTGCTCATGTACCAGGCGATGAACATCCCACTGAGTAAAGCAATCAGAGTAACAATATTTATCGCCAATGATGCGCGGCTGGAACTGCGCTCCCCGAATTCCCGGGCTTCAGTAATCAGTTCCTCGTTCACCCTCTCCAACTCATCGATGTGACTCCTCATCCTGGCAAACTGCTCCATCCCGCTGCCATTCGACAGCTCCAGCGCCTGAGCCCGTTGGCTGCTGTCGGCAGTCTGGGCTAACCGGATGACCCGGGCTGAAGTACTGCTCCACTCCTTCCGCGCCTGACGGTATTGGTCATACAGGTTCTGTTCTTTCGTGGTCGTAATAAATTCGCTATATGCAGCCATCCGTTCTTTTGACTGCTGCATGTTTTCTTCATAAGTATCGAAAAACTCTTTAAACTGACGGCTGTTCAATTCCACAAGGAAGAGAGAGCGTTCCGCCACTAATAATTGCTGCAGATCCCGGTCCGCCTGAAGCAGATAATTCTGCATTGGCAAATGATCCCTGGTCACATCCTCCAGGGATTCCCCCATGTCAGATAATCCCAACAATCCCGTTCCGCCAATTAGCAGCATCAATACCAGTAATACGGTAACACTTCCCCATAAGTAGACGCTAATCTTTACACCTTTTCCTGAATTCATTCTCCTCTTCCCGCCCCTGTCAGATAATTTACGGTGCTATCCGTAGTCGTGCCCGGATTTGCAATGTTTCCGTATTTTGACCGGTTGCTTTGAAATTTCCCTGAAGTTTCCCACATCATAGGTACAATGCCGGCCTACTGTTCAGCCGTTGCTTCCAGGACTACCAGGTCTTCGCTGGTCAGGACTTTATTTATATCCAGCAGAGTTTTTATCCCCTCCGCGACTTTGGCCATTCCGAGGATGAATTTTGTGTCTACATCCACGCCAAATGATGGTGTTTCTTCGATATCCTCACCGGTTACCTGAATCACCTCGGAGACCGCATCAACGACAATCCCGATCTGCACGATAGTCTCGGCACCTTCGATTTCTACCACAATAATAGGTGTTCTGTCGTCCGATTCCTTGAACTCCAGCCCAAACCGCGTGCGCAAATCGATCACCGGAATAACCTTACCACGGAGATTCACCACGCCGCGAACGAATTCTGGGGTACGCGGTACAGGCGTAACCTTCATCATGCCGATTATTTCCCGCACGTTCAGGATCGGGATTCCGTATTCTTCGCCGTCCAGGTGAAACGTGATATATTTTCCTTCAAGCCGCTCCAGCTTGGAGTCCTGGACAGCCGTGGCTTCTGCAGTGTTACTCATAACATTCCTCTCCTTTTTTCTCACATAAACCTATTTATTTCGATTGAACAGATTCTGTCGCTTCGTCTGCTCCCTCAGTTTCAGCTGTAGTTACCGGTTCTATATCTGCGCCGTTGAGCGAATCTCCATTTCGCTTAGCGTGGTGTCTTTCACGAAGCCGTGAATCCCGGATTTGTAATAAGCTTGGGACATCCAGTATTAACCCTACTGTCCCGTCTCCAAGGATGGCCCCACCGCTGATTCCCGGGAGTGCCTGTAATTGTTCTCCCATGGATTTAATCACGATCTCCTGTTTATCCACCAATTGATCAACCAGGATGCCGATATTCTCGCCCCCGGCATCAACGAGCATTACTATCCCTTCCCATGGATCCGTAATGCTGTTTTTGACACCGAATAAGTCATGCAGACGGACCAGTGGAAATATCTTATCCCGCACCATGATAGTTTCTCCGCGCCCGGCAATAAAATTATAGTCAGATTTAGACGGCTGGACGGATTCTTCTATGGATAGCGTCGGTATGACGTATCGCTCGGTTCCAACTTCAACAATAACTCCGTCGATGATTGCCAGAGTGAGCGGAAGTTTAATGTAGAACGCTGACCCTTCGCCCTGTTTGGATTCCACGTCAATCTGACCGCGGAGCTTTTCGATGGTTCGCTTGACCACATCCATCCCAACGCCACGGCCGGAAACATCGGTGACGGATTTGGCCGTCGAAAATCCCGGCTGAAACAGGAGTTCATAAATTTGCCTGTCGGTGAGGACCTCATCTTCATTGAGGAGGTCCCGCGATCTCGCCTTTTCCATAATGGCTTCTTTGTCCAACCCCGCACCATCGTCTGAAATTTCAATGACAACATTCCCGCCCTTATGGTAGGCATTCAGGATGACTTCACCCTCCGGAGCCTTTCCGGCGGCTTCTCTCTCTTCCGGTAATTCGATACCGTGATCACAGGCGTTCCGGACCATATGGACCAGTGGATCGTACAGGGTTTCCACCATATTTCTATCAATTTCCGTCTGCTCACCTTCAAGACGTAATTCTATCTGTTTTCCCGATTTATGCGCGAGATCCCGAACGATACGCTGCATCTTGCGGAATGTGGCTTCAATCGGTATCATCCGGAGGGACATCGAGATATTCTGCAGCGTTGAGGTAATTCGTTTCAGCTGGGCCATGTCGCCGGCCAATCGCTTGTTAGCGGTATCCCGGACAATTCGGTTTTGTGCCACCATATTCTGTGTAATTACCAGTTCTCCCACCATATCGATCAGGTAATCCATTTTCTCGGTTTCCACCTTGATAGCCCCTGATCGGCGGCGTTGCGCCGCCGCTTTCTCCTGTATATCTTTCCCGGTCGAAGGATCAGCTGACGGTTTTTCCTCCACCTTATCTGGCTCAGCATTGTTTTTAACAGAGGCTTCCTTTTGAGTATCGGTGTAGACGGTACCTTTTCCAGGCGATTTATTTTCCGCTTCCGGATCAAATTTTTGCACCGTGGATAACAGGCTATCGACATCAACCGGGTGTGAAACCCGTTCCCCGGATTCTATGCTCTCTGCGACCGCCCCATTCATTGCGCGCAGAGCATCCACCCCGCTGAGAATAACATCCGTAACCGCGGTGGTTAAACTCAGGTTTCCGGATCTGGCTTCGTCCAGTAAATTTTCGAATTCGTGAGAGACACGGTTAATGTCTGTAAGGTTAAGAAATCCTGCCACCCCTTTGATGGTATGGAATCCCCGAAAGATGGTGTCCACATACTCCAGGTTGTCAGGGTCGTTTTCCCATTTGATTAGGTGCTGCTCAATAGACTGGAGGTGATCTTCGCCTTCTTGCAGATAATCCTGTACCAATTCCGGGTCGGTCAGGAAATCAGCCCCAAGGTCATCGAAGTCATCTTCATCAGATTCTTCTGGCGGGTTCGTTGTCGCTTCCTCCGTTTCCGGATTGCGCTCATTTTCCGGTCTGGATTCCGGAGCACTATTTTTTTCTGTATGAGGAGACTCAGATTGGCCGGTTTTTGTAGTGTGCGCTACAGATACACCACCGAGTTTAGCCCGGGCCTGATTAATTATATGGCCCACATCGATGTTATGTGGAATATGCTCTCCGGCTTCCATGCTTTCACCAACGGCATCCAGCATGCCACGGAGAGAATCAACTCCTGTGAGGATGAGATCCGTCAGCTCTGGCGACTGTGATAATGATCCGTTCCGTACCTCTTCTAGTAAATCCTCAAACAGGTGTGCAAAATCCTGAATCTCATATAAACCAAGAAATCCTGCTACACCTTTGATGGTGTGGAATGGCCGAAAAATGGAATCTATGAGTGCGGTGTCACCAGGAGCATTCTCCAGCGCAATAAGATTTTCCTCCACTACCTGGAGGTATTCCTCTCCTTCCTGCAAAAAATCTTCGACCAATTCGGTTTCACTCAAATACCCCGGTTTCTCCTCCCCGGCCTTTTCCCGCTCACCGGATAGCGACCTATCTTCTGTACCTCCGGTTGTATAATATTGTCGGAGCGATTCAACACTTTCCTGGAATTTCCGAATAGACTCGTCCATTCCCTCAACGGATTTCTCTGCCATCATCTCGTCGAGGTATCTGGAGAGTTCATTATGCTGCTCCGGAGAAACCGACTGCTCTAACTCCTGAAGCAATCCACGCAGGTGCTTAAAATCAGTTTCGCTGTTGGGATCAAATAGAATGATTTCTTCGATAAGCCTGTTGAGTTCATCCACAATAAGCTGTCTCTTTTCCATAGGATTTTACCAGAGTTATCACACGAATAAACCACGTGTTTATATTGGACACCATGCTGTTCATCATATCGACATCGTCCCAAAAAACTTTAGCCATTATTTTCAATTATTTGCAAAGAAAGGGTAAAGAAGTTCAATGGAAATGGAATGATATCAGGCAAGATTCGGAAGGTACCGAGAGAGAGCGAACCCCATTCACTGGAATTCGAATGTTACCAAAAAATATCAAAACGACTGTCTGTATAATTATGGATTTACGCTTTGGAATTCGTGTCAAGTACTTCGCGGATTTTGGCAAGCAGTGCCTGGAATTTGATAGGCTTTTGCAGCAATGCATCAAAACGGACTGACTCATCATTTTCCACATTATTCTGCTCAACAATACCTGTCAGTGCCATGCAACGGAGGTCCGGGTATATCGCATGAATCCGCCTGTACAATGCAATCCCGTCCATGTTAGGCATTTTGATATCCGTAATGACCAGATCTACTGAATCGCCTATTTCATGAATGATTTCCAGGGCGCGTTCTCCGTCTTCAGCGCTGGAGATACGATATCCGTGTATTTGTAAACGTTCTGCGACTAACTGTAATAGAGGTGCCTCGTCATCGACCAAGACAATATGTTCACCATGCCCTCCAAGGGTTCCCGATTTATCTTCGAGTTCGGACGACCCTGTCTGGACAGGCGCCCTGGGAACCCCCAGGGTAAAAGTCGTCCCTTCCCCAACCTCGCTCCGAACGTCAATCCATCCCTTGTGTTGTTGGAGGATCCGGTAGGCTACCGAAAGCCCAAGACCGGTTCCCTTGCCGGGCTCTTTTGTTGTGTAAAACGGTTCAAAAATTCGGGATTGCTCTTCAGGTTCTATTCCGGTGCCGGTATCGGATACGGTGATATAGTAATAATCATAATCATCAGGTCTTCCATACTTTTCAACCAACTCCCGGTCTGCCTCTTTAATACCCAGACGGATTTCACCGCCATCCGGCATTGCATCAACCGCGTTGATGCAGAGATTTAACATCACCTGTTGTAGCTGACTGGGATCGCCAAAAAGTTTTACATCTTCCAGATCCGATTCCACCTCGATGGCGATATCCTGAGAGAGGGTGTGTCCCATTATCTCTTTGATACCTTCCAGATGTCTGATGCCGGAGAACGGCTTAAACTGTGGCGAATTCGATCGCGAAAATGACAAAACCCGATCGGTAATAGACTGACCGCGTGTGATGCTGGCATTAATCATATCCGTATATCTGGACAGATTTTCGTCCTCCTGGTACAATTCCAGAAATTGCGTCGCACCGGAAATCGTCGCCAAAATATTATTAAAATCGTGAGCAATACCTCCGGCGAGTACACCGATCGACTCTAACTTCTGCGCCTGTACGAGCTGATCTTCAAGATCCTGCTTTTCAGATTTCGCCTTTTTTAACTCAGTCACATCCTGGGCGAATCCAATAATCCCGATCACTTCGTCGCTCAGATCCCGGTAGGGGATTCTGTCGATAACTATCTGACGTTCTCCGGTGGCGGTTTCGATAATTTGCGTCCGTTTTTTAACCGGTTCTCCGTAGTCCAGGACGTATCGATCGTACTGCGCTCCGTGATCCGTGCCAGAGGGGATCAGCTCCGTGTATGTTTTTCCTATAATCTCCTGAATCGGGAGACCTATGGTCTCCGCAAACCGCTTATTCACCCGGATATACCGGCGTTTCGTATCTTTGTAAAAGATGAGTGCAGGCGAGGAATCCAGCATGACCTGCAATTCCTGTCCCTTTTGTTCCAGAATTTGTTTGGAGTGCTCCAGCTCGGCAGTACGCTCTTTTACCATTTCTTCAAGATTCGTATAAATCTTGAAATATTCCCGGGTCGAATTTTCGTATTCCCTGCGAGTCAACTTCAGATCGTTGGTGATATGCTTTAACTGAATCTCCAGCGACTCGATCTGGTCAAGGAGTTCCTGTTTACTGGCATCATTCATCTGGTCATCACTGGTCATATTGAAACCAACCGTCATCTTCCAGTTTTCGTATCTCAGTTTTTACTTCCTTGGTGATATATTCCAGTGCCTTCCCTCGAATATTCAATCGCTTGAGGTATTTCCGGAAGCCTTTCTCGTTATGATACGGCGCATCGGTGTATCCGATTTCGTTTCTATGACAAATGTAATCGGAAATATATAGCGTCATTGTCATCCGTTCAAATTCCTGGTTCATCACTAGGTCAGGATTGTGATGCATTCCCACCGCTTCCACCAGCTCATCCGGTAAATCCCAGCTGTTGGTGAGGGCCTGCCCGATGTCGGCGTGATTATAGCCAAAAACTTCCTGCTCAATGTCCGGAAAATTACGGCGATTTTCCTGCCGGCTTTTCAATATTCTTAGAAATTTATTATGCAGCAACTGGTCCTCGATAATGATGCCGATATCATGCAGGAGTCCGGCGGCGTACATATCATCCCCACGTTTGCCAAATTCCCGCCGATAAATAAATTTTCCAAATAAAGCCGAACCTACGCTGTGCTTCCAGAGTTCCAGCCGTGAATACCCATAATTGGTATCATCCTTCTCGAAGAGTTCACATACTTTTTGACTGAGTGCAATCTCCTTCAGCGCATCGAATCCAATCCAGATAATAGCCTGCTGGATTTCACTAATCCGGCGTACCCGCCCGAAATAGGCAGAGTTGGCGAACCGCAGCACCTTGGCCGTCAGTGGTGGATCGAGTTCGATGATCTCCTTCAGGTCCTTTGCTGTGGAAGAGGGATCATTGATCACCCGTACAATTTCCTTCACAACCCGCTTCACCGAAGAAATCTGGGAGGCTTTTATCCGCTCCAGGAGCAGCTGGAGTTTTTTTTCCTTCGGCGAGACCGAGGAATCGTCATCGGGTATTTTCGGTGCATTACTGACATCGGCCAGATCGCCTGAAGGTTCTTCCTTATTAGGATGCTCGTGCGATACATTTTTATCCATAACTTCCTCAGTCTGCTGCGGTTAGACACTCCATTCCTACTAACGCAGGGAACGTTTACGCCTATTATCGGCTTAATTTTGGAGAGCATTAGCAATTCTTTGCTGTCACATGTAAAAATTTCGAATGAAGTGAGATACAGTGGTTTCAACTTGAATATTACATGCAATTACACAAGAAATTACAAATGGAACCTTCCGGCTTTACAGCCAGGGTTTTCTTGATGGCAGGATAAAGGTAAACGTCTTTCCCAGGAAGGAAAAACCTCTGCTATTTACGTCAGGATAGGCGGCAGTACGCCAAAATATTTCAGCGCAGGGTTACTTAAAAAATCAGGATTCCAGTGGAATCCATTCGCCGGTTTTAGAACTATCGACGACTCCGTCGATCACAATCATATTATGGAGGGCATCATCCAATGGAGTCGGAACCGGTGTATCATCCAGAATTGCTCCGGAAAAAAGATCGCCTTGCAGAGTATAGTGGTTTTTCGGCTCTGTCAGTATTTCGTCGGACTGGCCATCATAGTGATACCAAATTCTCGCCGGTTTGTCTCCCGCGGGTGTAAAAGGCATTTCGACTTCTATGCGACCTTCGGTACCTATGATGTTCGCATGCTGGAAAGCCGCCTGTTGTGTTCCGCAGGTAAAAGTAGCTGTCCCCTTGTCGAATTCAAGTATTCCGGAGGTCCGGAAATCGGTCCCCATGGCCGGGTCTATGTCCATCTTGCCAAACACCTTACGGGGCTCGGCCTCATACAGGTAGCGAGAGATGGAAATACAATAGCAACCGATGTCCATCAAACCACCCCCTCCGTATTCGGGGATATTACGGATATTGTCCGGATCGGTGTTGTAATACGAAAACTCCGAGTGAATGGTCTGTATCTGGCCAATGGCGCCATCGTTGAGGAGCTTTTTTACCCGATCCATCTGCGGATGAAACCGGTACATAAAGGCCTCCATCACTTTTGTCTCAGGGTATTGCGAGGCAAACTGGCGCAAATCGTCGGCTTCAGCGGCATTTAACCCTAACGGTTTTTCACACAACACATGCTTACCGGCCTCGATCGCCCGCTTTGCCCACTCCACATGTAAATGATTTGGCAGCGGAATATAAATAGCTTCGACATCCACATCTGTCAGGAGCGCATCATAGGAACTATAGGACACTGGAATACCCAATTCTGTAGCAACTTCGGAGGCCCGCTCCCCGTTCCGGGAGGCAATGGCGTGGATCTCACACAATTCCCCCTGCTGCATCGCCGGGATCACCAGTTCGGTTCCGATATTTGCCGTGCTCATAATTCCCCACCGAACTTTACTCATAATCTACTCCCTGCCTCGTTACTTTAATTATTTTCATCTTCAGGGTGATAATTCGGATGTTGTTGCCAGATCTTTTCCAGATCGTCAAATTCCGGTTTTGATTTTAAGTCTTCGTTCTCTGTAGTCATACCAATTTTATATCGGACTGCACCAAAATCTGTCTGTCGCTCCTCGATCCGACGCTTAAGTTCCAGTTTACTATTGATCGAGTATCGGATACCAAATGTAGACGTATGCCGGAGAATCCAATCACTGATCCTGGGGGCATCTTCTTCTGTAGCCAACACGGTAAAAACCACGGCAGGCCGGTTCTTTTTCCCGGTCACCGGGATAAACCAGGCATCCAAAGCCCCCCTATTCATCACCTCCTGCAGCGCCCAGGCCGATCGCTCCGGCGTCTGGTCATCGATGTTGCACTTCATTTCTACGATAGTCCCATCGATGTACGGAAGTGACTGCATACCGGGTGCGTCATCAGTTTCATCTTCAAATACGCTGATCCTGAAAATATTGGGATAGCTATCAAACTGACGGTGACCGCAACCATTTCCCACATAGAGCAGAGTGCCGCCCTGCCAGCCGGACACGAAGTTCGGCTGAAGACTTTTCATAATGGCCATACCGGTGGGCGTGGATAATTCCACATTTTCATCGGGGATCGCGTCCGGCACAGAGTCAACCGGCATCCCACGAATCATTAACGTCGTCGCGGGAGGCGGTACCGGATAGGTTCCGTGCTGAATCTCGACCGTCCCTCTGCCGAGCTTCACTGGTGTTGAGACGACTTTATTTGCCCCAATCTTTGCCAGACAGTACCCGGCCATCACCACATCCATAATCGAGTCAACATCTCCGACTTCGTGGAACCCGACTTCCGAGAGCGGAACACCATGTACCTCCGCTTCGGCCCGGGCCAGGTGCCCCAGGATATCAAGGGCTATCGTTTTGGTATCATCATCCAGGTCCGACTCGTTAATCAGATTGACGATAGATGTATAATGAATATGAGAATGGTGATCTGCTGTGCCGCTGGCTCCGGTTATTGCATCAAGTGTGGTGTCTCCCCAGGTGATTTTAATAACGGTGCCAGAGATACCGGCGCGTTGTTCTTTGCGCAACTCAATATTGACATCTATCAGGCCAAGTTTTTCCGGCAACGTCCTTAGTTCCTCCGGAGAGACCAAGTCCGCATCAAGGAATGCCGCCACAAACATATCTCCGGCAATTCCGGCAATCGGTTCCAGAAACAAAGTACTCACGTTTGGCCTTTATCCTGTTGTATCAGTGGTTTGTTTTGCAACCGTTTCGACTTCGCGAATCACCTTGCACGCGGAATATGCCGCAGAAAAACCGCTGTCGATATTCACGACCGCTACGCCGGAGGCGCAGGAGTTCAGCATCGTAAATAGTGCAGCGAACCCGTTAAGATTGGTTCCGTATCCCACGCTTGTCGGCACTGCAAATATCGGTTTCCCCACCATGCCGGCCACCACACCAGGCAGTGCTCCTTCCATCCCCGCAACGACGATGATCGCTGAGGCCTCATTTAAAGTGTTCAGGTGGTTATACAGCCGGTGAATTCCCGCAATCCCCACATCGTGAATTTTGGTAAACGCAACTTCGGAGGCCCGGCACACTTCAGCGGCTTCCTCGACCATTGGCCTGTCGCTGGTGCCGGCCGAGACGATGGCAATGTAGGGATGATTTTCAGGAGATTTCAGATCTGGCGGAAATAGCAATAATGTTCGCGCAGACGGATTAACCCGCGCTTCCGGAAATACCTTTGATAAGTCTGCCAGTTTTTCTTCATCCAGACGCGTGATCAGTACCGGTTTTTTTGCTTCAGCGAGTTCTTCGGCGATGGTTCGGATTTGATCGGAGGTCTTGGACTCGCCATAAATGACTTCGGATAACCCATGTCGCAGCAGCCGGTGGTGATCAACGGTGTTCTCCGCATCTTTGGCAAGTTTGAACGGTCCGGATTTTAGCTGGGATAGCGCCTCATCTATTGGCAGATCCCCGGAGGCGACCAACTGAAGAAGCTGCTGCATCTCCTGTTCGTTCATTTCACTGCGCCTCCGGTTTTGTATCCTTCGAGATCCAGGGTAACCCATCGAAAGTTCTCCGCTTTCGCCCTTTCGACGAACTGGTCTTTCACATTCAGAAATGCGTCGATTTCGTCCGGCGCCACTTCAACCCGAACAAACGGGAGGTCGTCATCTTCATGATATCTGACCCGGAAAATCCGCAATCCGTTTTCGCGTAAAAACGTCTCCAGGACTTCTATGGAATGCAGTTTTTCCGGGGTAACCTTTACGCCAGTCATTATTCTGGAGCTCAGACAGGGGCTCGCGGGCTTTTCTGCTAAATCAAACCCGTTCTCGTCCATTATAGTGCGAATTTCCTCTTTGGTAAACCCGGTAGTCAGCAGCGGGTACAGAATATTATGCTCCTTTGCTGCCTGGTGTCCCGGCCGGACATCTCCGGTGTCGGTGGCATTGTACCCATACGCGATATTCGCGAATCCATCCGTGGCGGCAATGTCATCCGCAATTTCAAAAAGCGTGGATTTACAGTGATAACATCGTAATCCAAGGTTTTCCGTGTAGCCTTCCTTTTCGAATTCATAGCTGTCAATACACTGATGTTCCACGCCGATTTGCCGGGCAAAGGCCTTAGCATCCTCAAGATCTTTGGATGGAACACTCGGACTCACTGTCGTGATGGCCCGGACGTTACCGGTAGTTTCATCGGCAGCCTCACTCGCTGCCCAGAGAAGAAACGCGCTGTCTATCCCACCGGAAAATGCCACCAACAATCCATTGGACACGTAAGGCCTTAACGTTTCAATGAGTTTATCCCATTTACCATCAAGGGAAGCAGGACTTCTTTTTACTGCGGCAAATGTATTCATAATACCTGTTGTATTTGACGTTGTATGAAGTCTCTAATCAGGAATAAATATGCGAAGAACCGCCCCAAAATGAAACGACTAAATACACAACTCAGCGCACTTTATCTGGAGAATTCATTCCCTTTAATTGAATACCAAAATTGTGGCTATCCGTTTTCCTCCGTGTTGGATAAGGCACGGTATGTGTCCAATTAAACACATTAAGCCTTCAAATCCTGGTTTATTTATTCGTTACACTTAATACCTTTAACTTATTTTATTTCAATGACTTACAATGATATATTGCTCGCCGTGTTAGGTCTTGGAATAATTATTGGAACTATAGTTACTGTGTGAACGCGGTAATTTTCACGAAATGAAAACAAGAAAGTGAACTCAGTCAACAGTTCAAACCAAAGCTTGAGGTCGTTACCACACAATGAAGGAGGAGCTCACCATGCAAAAACTCAGAAGTATACTCTTTGGAATAGCGATTATGTTGGTTGCTATTCAACTATCCGGTCTCCACGCACAGGATACTGTTGCGCGGGAAATCCGCACTATTCCGGACCTCACGGGTAAAACCAGTGTCGGATTTGACCTGAGTGCGGCTCATTTTCTGTGGAGCGAATCGGACAACAGTATGATTGCTCCCTGGGGTGGTATTGAGCTGGCCTACATGTTTAATGAGTCAATGGCTGGTGAACTTTATGCCGGTCTTGGCTGGGACAGACCACGAGATATAACACGGAGTGGATTTTCCAGTTTTATATACGCCCGTCCAGGAACACCATATTTGACTCATGTTGTACCGATCCTCATTAACATGAAGTTTTTTCTGAGCCCGGGACAACCCGTTAATCCGTATGCCATCCTTGGCTCAGGTGTTATTGTCTGGGAAGCCAGGAATACATCGACGGACCAAATTGTGAGCGGAACGAATGGGAATCTGACCTTCAATATAGGCTTTGGGAGTGAATTTTTCTTCAATGATGAAATGAGTTTTGATTTAAGTTTTCGGTACCATCAGATGGTGAACCAAACAAAGGATATGACTGGTCTTGGCGATGTAAACACCGGTAATATCGAAGCCAGAACCGGCATTAATTGGTACTTTGGCGGCAAAGCTGCTGATGCGGACAATGATGGTGTACCGGATGATAAGGATTTGTGTCCGCAAAAGCCGGAGGATCAAGATGGGTTTGAAGACAATGATGGATGTCCGGATCTCGATAATGACAAAGATGGTATCCCGGATAGTAACGATGAATGTCCGAACCAGGCAGAGGATGTAGACGAATACCAGGACCAAGACGGTTGCCCGGACCCGGATAATGACGGGGATGGTATTCCGGACACCAAGGATCAGTGCCCGAACGATCCGGAAGATATAGACGGATTTGAAGATCAGGACGGTTGCCCGGATTTGGATAATGACGGTGACAGCATCCCGGATTCCGTGGACAATTGCATCGGCCAGGCTGAGGACATGGACGGTTACCAGGATGAAGACGGCTGTCCTGACCTGGACAATGACGGCGATGGTATCCCGGATACCAGGGATCAGTGTCCGGATAAGCCCGAGACAGACAACGGGTATGAAGATGAAGACGGCTGTCCTGATGAAAAGCCTGATCAAACGTTGAATATCCGGAAAGAAAAACCTGTCATCCTGGATGGCGTTCACTTTGAGTTCGACAGCGCGCGATTAAAGCCTAACAGCGCCACCATTCTGGATTACGTGGCGGAGACACTGCAGAACCACCCGGATATGGAGGTGCGCATCAGCGGTCATACGGATAACATCGGAAGCGATAGTTATAACAAATGGCTCTCCGAGCGCCGCGCAGTCTCTGTTAAGCAGTATCTCGTGGAACAGGGTATAAAGCGTGCCCGGATTGAAACCGTGGGATATGGTGAAGAACGCCCCATTGCCGACAATTCCAGTCCTGACGGGCGCGAGAAAAACCGGCGAATCGAAATTATCCGGATTGATGATGGCGACTCATCTACAGAAGATGATCAGGCAAATGCCAGCTCATAAAAAAGATCAACAACCCGACTGATTATAAAAATGTCCCCGCAATTTCGATTGCGGGGACATTTTTATAAGAGATTCCTACCTTAAAACGAACTATAAACTTCTCTCACTCCCCTGGTGAAGCCAGCCGGAAATACGCTGTTGTGCGTTTCATTGGAGAAAATTTGGCTTTCAATATCCAATCCCGGAATTTGATATCCCCGTAGAAGCCCGACCATCTTTCGCATATCGTCAATCATTGGCCAGCCTCTGGATGGTTGGTTTTCGTGAGAACCGACACCAAAGAAAACGGCCATTTTACTCCCTTTCAACTTTCGGAGATTCGTATGATCTATTTCAAAGATCATCCCGTCGTCGTACCAGAGCGATGGGCTGATAATGATATATCGGTTAAATGTTGTGGGCGAGGTCAAAAGCGTCCAGGTGGCAAACAACCCTCCAAGCGAATGCCCGACAATACCACGATCGGCTGACGTTCTGTATTCTTGTCCTATAAATGGGATGAGCTCCTGTTGAATGAATTGCAGAAATTGCTCTCCGCCTCCGGAATATACGGAAATGTCCTTTGAGTATACCCCGGAATCTATTGCCGACGGTGAATAATCCCGGACCCGATTAATCCGATAGGTTCGCATGTCCTGGCTCTTCCCGGGATAAGCGATCCCAACCAATATCATTGCCTCCAGATTATCGCGACGCACAAAGTGTTCGACGACATTATGGGCAATGGCAAAGGAGTAATCCGCATCTAGCATGAAGAGCACCGGGTATCCCCGGGAGGTTTTCTCATAATTATGTGGCAGACTAACGTATAGCACATAAGAAATCCCGGTCGCCCTAGAATGGATTTGTCTCACCTCCGTATTTGGAAGCGAAAAGGGTTGAATATTCTGAGCCATCCCGATTGTGGTATCCTGCGCTATCGTCCACGGCTGGCCCATTGCACCAGAGTATAACACTATCAGGGGTAGTATAGCTCCCAAAAAGATATACGTGTACTTTATTTGTGTAATCTTCACAGAGTATTCCCTCTTACAGTATGATTATTGCGAACTCTAACCGAGGAGGAGAAGTTACTATCCAGAAATTAATATACCAGAAAAGATATATATATTGAAACAGGACATTCGGGAAGAAATTAAACGGAAAACCAAAAAAAGTAATTTACTCACTACAAGTCTGACCTTTTCTTTACACGGAGGATGAATCAGCCACTTCAATAGATTGGACTGCAGGTCGAATCTTCCTGAAGGCAATGTCAAAATCAAAATATGTAATCGCCCGCCAGAGCCACTCCAGTGGCCCGTAATTATAGTACCGGAGCCAGATTCTACAGAAGGAAATCTGGATCAGGAAAAAGAGGACGCCGTAGATAATGCTCATCGTATGCCCGAAGTAGTGGTACATGGCCAGTCCGTACCCGTAAAAAAATGGCGCACCGATCACCCCCTGCGTCACATAACTGGTCAGGCTCATCTTGCCATAGGCTGCAAGACCGGAGAACTTGTTTTCGTACCGGATTCTCTGATATACCAGAACAAAAGATGTCATAAGAATAAACGTAAGTGCAAAGTTTGAATACGAATTAATTAGAGTCCCTAAAAGTCCCGCTTGCGTGTTAGTGAGTTCAAGACCGCCCGTATGCGAACCGATAGCCAACAGAATCCCGTATACCAGCACGCTGCTGCCGAGGACGTGCTTTGTCTGACGCGAATATTCTCCAACGTTTTCGAAATACCGGCTCTTCCCTATGAGTAACCCAAGGATAAAAAATCCGATGAGCTGCAAATACCTTCCGTTGAAATACATCCATGCCCAAACAGCCATGATACCTTTCCAGGCGTTAAAACGCACCACCTCCAGGAAGGTCCCGGAACCAAAGGTCTGATTTGCCTGTCCCCAGAGCGAGCCGAGAATACTTCGGTCGAAGACGTACTCCGGATGCAGGAAGGAATAAATCAGATTATAAATCGTTGGTACCTGCAAAATTATTAACAATGCCAATCCGAGCAGAAATTTATTGTTCCGATTGTACAGGAGTACCAGTGGGACACCCAGGACAGCGTAAATTTTCAGGATATCCCCGGAGTAGATTAATCCATGGAGGTATCCAAAGACAAACAGAATAGCCAGTCTCCACAGAAAAGTTCTGCGGAAGTCCACGCCGCGCTGCTCCTGCCGGTCCATCTGGATGAAAAAGCTCAATCCGAACATGATGGAAAACATGGAATACGCCTTCCCGGCGAAGAGGAATCGGATAATCCGGTCAACGTAGGGGTCGAGAGGCGCAAAAATGGCCGGATTCATGTCTGCCGCGCGCAGGAAGTCGTAGTGCTCGATAGAATGGAGCAACAGGATCCCAAGGAGGGCAAATCCCCGGATGGCATCAACAACCTGGATTCGCGGCTTTCGGTTGTAGGCAATCTCCCGCATCAGTCTCTATCCTTATTCGGCTTCAACTTATCATCCGGACCGGGAATACTCAGATCCCGATTTATTGATTTTTCAGGGTTCGTTCAAAGAAGGCTTCGATGGCCGGATCGGTTTGATCCAGATGATACTCATAGGCTACACCATGATTGCCGCTATCGATACGCATGTATGTTAAATCATCCATTCCGGCAGACCTCATCTGTTTAACGAACTCGTCCACCGGGTCTATCGGAACGATCTTATCTGCCGTCCCGTGGATGAGGAGCATCGGCGGATGATCGGCAGCGATATAATTGATAGGCCAATATTTGGGTGAAGCAATGTCACCTTCCCATTTAATCTCCGTCGGCGTTGAGCCTCCGACCACGGACGTGACGTGGCTGGAATACTCACTCCACTCCTCAGTCTTGAATCCTTCTATGTCCGGCGTCATGGCGACCATCATCGCAAGATGCGCTCCGGCCGAATGTCCGAAGGCTCCAATCCGATCCGAATCCACGTTTAACTCATCAGCATGTGCCCGGAGCCAGCGAACAGCGGTTTTGACGTCTTCGATGCAGGCCGGAAACGGCGCTTCATCGATGAGCCGGTATTCCACGGAGATGGTGACATACCCCTTGAAGGCATAATCCACCAGCATTTTCCGATAGACGTTCACATCCTTTGCACCAGCTCGCCAGCCACCGCCATGAATAATGACGATCGCCGGTCGCGGTGTTTCTCCAAAGTTCTCCGGAACCGCCAGGTCCAAGAGCCAGGCGTCGGTGTCCCCAGATCGATATCGGATATTATCCGTCACGCGGACGCTCTTTTTACCGGTTTCCACGCTAGAAGTCTTGATATTATTCTGTTGGCTACAGGTGAACAGGATAAATGCCAACATTAATGGTAGAATACTGGATACAGCCCTGCCAGTAATTTGATGCATTGTCATAACTAACCACCTCTGATTTATTGTAGATGCTTTTCTATCCGCGAAGTTATATCAGACTATTTTAACAACCCGAAAATGTGTTTACATAATTGTGATATATTTAAAATTTGCCCTGACATGCGGCAATTGTATATAGCAAAAAATCGAAAGAATGTACGCATTCTTTAAAAGAGAAAGCAACGGGTAAATTGTGAATATGCGGGTGTCGAGTCCGGCTACAGTAAGTCATAATATCCGAAGATAAATAGTTCAATCTCCATAATTGAAATACAACAAGCCAAAACCAAAGAATACATTGGAATATGTTATTTTCGAGACTGTTTGCTGCGTAATTTCCTCATATCGATCATATTTCAATCATTTTTATTTTAATCGAACGGTCAACAGATAAAAAAATATCGGACTATCCTACTTATTGAGCTGACTCGATAAGTATAGTATGCCAAACCACCTGCCACATCTCGGAAATCATTGATATTATCAGGAGATCTTTACCAGCTTCGTGGTAGGTCTTTTATTTAACCCCGTACAGGGCCATGGACGGACTTACCGCTGTTGTGTTCGGTTAGGCGGTGTTCCACGTCGTCGGAGACGCCAATATAAAACCGATCGGCCTTCTCGCAATAGAGGATGAAAAGGGAGTAATACATCTTGCACTCGTCAAATTAAAACACAAAAACCCGCATGACCTATAACCATGCGGGTTCTGAAGGTGTGGAGCCACGGGGGCTCGAACCCCGGACCTCGTGAATGCCATTCACGCGCTCTCCCAGCTGAGCTATGGCCCCAAGTGTTTCTCTCAAAAAGCGACAAAAATGTACATTGATTTCCCTGCATTGTCAACGGGCGAAATGAAAATTTCTCCTATTCACTGGGAAATCAGGGGTTTTCTGTATTGCAGACGCCGGTAACATATGATATATTTTTTGATGCTTATGCTATCATAGAAATTTTCGGAGCACTGACACACAGATGGAGGAAATAGTTTAAATGGGTTTAATGACAAATCTTCGCAGTAACACCAAAATAATGCTCTGGATACTGATCCTGGCATTTGTTGGCCTCATCGTATTCGAATGGGGTGCAAGTTTTAGCGGGCAAGGTGGTCAACAGGGACAACCGAAAAACATCGCGGTGATTAATGGCCGCGAAATCACCCCGCAGCAGTATTACCGCCTGCTGCAAAATGAATACGAACGTGTGCGCCAGCAATCGCAGAATAGTGCTCTGACCGAACAACAGCGTAATCAGATTGAACAGCAGTTGTGGGATCAACTTGTCACGGAGACGCTGGTCAGGCAAGCTGTGGAAGAGCGAAATATCCAGGTAACCAATCAGGATATTTTACGGGAGCTCCGGACCAATCCTCCGCAGGCGATTCGGAACGTGGAAGCGTTTCAGACGGATGGTCAGTTCGATCGGAATAAATACCTGGAAGCGCTAAATAACCCAGTTGGTGACGAGTGGGTCGCTGTGGAAAATATGGTCCGCGCTTCCCTGCCGGCCCAGAAACTTCAGAGTATGTTACTCGCATCGGTCAATGTGTACCAGGACGAAATTCGCCAGGCATATGTCGATCAGAATATCAATTTCACCATTGAATACCTCCAGGTGCCGCTCAGGAATATTTCCGATGAGGAAGCACAACCGGCCGAAGCAGAAATCAAAGAATATTACCAGAGCCATATCGATGAATATCGCGTACCGGAAAAACGTGTACTGGAATATGCGGAATTTCCCAAAACCCCTGCCAACGATGACACAGCCGCCGCACTGAATACTGCCAGGGATGTTCTTGAGCAGGCACGTAACGGCGCAGATTTTGCCGAATTAGCCCGTCAGTACTCAGAAGGCCCCTCCGCAAGCCAGGGTGGCGATCTCGGGTGGTTTGGCGAAGGCCAGATGGTACCGGGATTTGAGGAAGCAGCATTTGATGCTGACGCTGGAGCCGTTGTCGGACCCGTCCAAACGCGGTTCGGCTATCATGTGATCAAGGTCCACGATAAACGGGTCCAGGATGGCGAAAACCAGATTAAAGCCAGCCACGTACTCATCGAGGTCACCCCAAGCCCCACAACATTGGAGGAGCAGCGCTCTCAGGCTAATCTCTTTCTTTTCGACGCCCAGGATTACAGCTTCCAGAAAAGCGCCGATTCCAACGACGTCACTATCCAATCTACAAACCCATTTGCCCGGGATGCCGGATTCGTTCCCGGTCTCGGTCAGTTTGAAGAAGCACTCCGGTTCGCCTTTTCCAATCCCGTCGGATCTATAAGCGATGTCATCGAAAATGATAATGGCTATTATGTCTTCCGGGTCGCAGAAATACAGCAACCGTTTGTTCGTCCACTCGAGGATCTCAGAGACAGAATCTCCAGAACCCTGGTAAGTGAAAATAAACGTAAAATCGCATTCCAGCGGATCCAGGAGGTACACGGTCAGGTTTCAACAGAGATCTCCCTGGAGGAGCTCGCTGAATCAAATGAACTGCTTGTCTACGAAAGCACGGAAAGCTTTACCCTCTCCGGAAATATTCCGGGTCTCGGTGAGGCTCCGGCACTTAAAGGTGCTATTCGAGCCCTGGATGGCGGTGAAATTTCACCTGCGATTCGTACCAGTCGGGGTGGGTTTATTATAAAAGTGCTGGAACGTTCTGAATTAAACGAAGAAGATTACGCAGAGAAAAAGCAACAGATTCGCCAGCGCCTGCTCAATCAAAAACAGAATCAGTTTATGACCAACTGGATTGAGTCACTCAGGAACGAAGCAAAAATTGTCGATAACCGGGAACAGATTCTGTAGTATCGCTCATTTTCATTTAGGGAATAAAAAAGCCCCGGTCAACGCCGGGGCTTTTTTTATCTACCGAACTATTTTTTTTCTGTGACCTTATCCCTTGTTCCCCTGCCCGAGGATATATCTCTCCATCTCCTGCACGGCTTTTTCATCACCGATGATAGTAAGTCTGTCACCCTGCTCAAGGGTTGTGCTGCCGTGCGGCACTATCATGGAATTTTGGCGATTAATCAGTGCAATAAGACATTGGTCATGGACCTGGATATCGCTAATCCTTTTTCCAATAAAACGCGATTCCGTCAGGGTTACCTCAGTCACTTCGCCTGATCTTACAAATTGATTTCGGATATCGTCCTGACTGGTCAGGTAACGCCACTCTCCACCAAAATCGAGGCCTTCTGCCCTGTTGGCCAGTTCCGCAAGGAATCGCAGGTGCTCACCCGGATCCTCCTTTGGGCTAATCAGGATAAATAATGCATGGATTGCCGCCGATGATTCATCCACCTCCACACCCTCACGGGAATGGACAATTACCAGTCCATGGGTGTCCACGTTCTCCAGACGGGCATGTGGAAGCGCAATGTGCTTCCCAATCGGAGTATCTCCCATCTGATTTGTCTTGCTCAGTGCCTCGTATATCGTTTCATCGGATAACCCCAGTTTCTCCGCAAGCGCGCCGGATGCCCTCCGCAAGATCTTATCATACGAATCTTTCGGCTCGTGGAACAGAATTGATGCCGTCAAAATACTCTCTTCAAATTCATCTTCCTTCCGCAATCCTTTTTCACGCAGGATCTGACGGAGTTCTTGATCCAGCTGAGGCGTCGCTGCCCGTCCTAATCTCTGGAACACATGGGTCATGGCGCCGCTTCGTTCCACACGTTTCTGGCCGTAAAAGAAATACCAAAGAATACCAAATACCACTATACCGCCAGAGAAAAAGAGCGGGATCGCTCCCAGAAACGGGATAAGGACTATTGGTGCTAAAATACCGATAATCTGCGGCCATGGATACCAGAGAGACTTAAATGAGGGATCGTACGATTCAATCTTACTCTCACGCATCGCCACAACAGCCAGATTCACCAGGCCGAAAATTAACAGTTTAAAGGCGCTGGCTACCTTGGCAATTCCCTCCGGGCTTAGAATAATAATAAACAAAATCATCACGCTGATGGTAAATATGATTGAATTGGTAGGCGTCTGGAACCGGCCCAATTTTTTAAACACCGGGGCCATCAGATTATCGCGGCTCATCGCCAACGGATAACGGGATGCCGCCGTTATGCCCACATTGGCCGAAGCAATAAAGGCAAGCACTGCACCTGCGGCCAGTAAAATCTTGCCCGCCAGCCCCATGAAACCCTGGGCGGAATCCGTGAGTGGCGTGAGCGTGTTTTTCAGCGTTTCTGCCGGGACAGTCCCAACCAAAACGATCATCACCAGTACGTAGATTATCAAACTGATGAAAAGGGCCAGGATCATGCCCAGCGGAATATTCCGTTCCAGGTTATCCACCTCTTCCGCCACGCTGGCAATTTTTGTAAGACCAGCAAATCCGACGAAAACAAACCCCACTGCAGCCAGGAAGGAATCCGAGCCCTTCACGAAAAACGGCGTATAACTGTCAGCGTCGATATGAAGAAAACCACGGGCGGTAAAATACGCTAGAATCCCCAGCAGAATGGACACCAGGATGGCTTGCACCCGACCGACGTTTTTCACACCGCTGATATTTAGCACACCAAAGACCACACAAAGTGCAATCGCCACAGGCTTCACCGGCAAGTGAAAGAAAATCACCAGATATGCGCCAAGCCCGATGAGCTCGAACGCCGCCTTAAAGGAGAGAGATAACCATGTACCGAATCCGGAGATGGTACCGATAAGCGGCCCCATACTCCGATCGAGAAAGTAGTAGGTCCCACCGGCGCGTGGCATGGCAGTCGCCAGTTCCGCCTTACTCATCAAGGATGGCAGGATCAACAATCCGGCAACAATATAGGCAAGGATGCCGGCCGGGCCGACCTTGCCGTACACCATTCCCGGGAGAAGAAAAACGCCGGAACTCAGCATCGGGCCGATGCCGAAAGCGATAACCGCCGGTAGTTTTAGATGTTTTTCTAACGTGTCTTTGGGGCCGACTTGCTGCGCCATAAAGTGTCCTTAATACCTCGGTAATCTACGAAGTTGTAAGTCAAAGTTACTCAAGAATATTCTAACTGATCTCCCTCATTCAGAACAAAATAGGGAATCTGTAGTTGATTGAACAAAATTTTACTCTTCTCGCTGCTCTGGTAGTCAAATTCAGCGATGATACGGTTGATCCCAACATTCACCAGCATTTTTGCACAGGTATAACACGGAAACATGGTACAGTACAGGGTTGCCCCTTCGACGGCAATACCAAATTTCGCTGCCTGGCTGATGGCGTTCTGTTCAGCGTGCACGGTACGGACACAGTGTTGACGGAGCTCGATTTCTCCGGCATCGTTCTTTTCGTAGCTATCAATAAATTCATGGCCCACCTCGCTGCAATGGTCAATACCGGCCGGACTCCCAACATAACCGGTGCTTAGAATGTGATTATTCTTTACCAGCAAGGCCGCCGACCGACCACGATCGCACGTTGCCCGCTCCCGCGCAGAATGCAGGATATCGATAAAATATTCATCCCAGGATTTTCGCGCCATATTCGGTTCTTCCCATATGTAATTTGATTGGAAAAAATACAAATAAAAAAGGGGCATTTATAACCCCTTTTTACGGACCAGACATTATCCCGGTCTTCACTTACATCGCCTCGATAATGGAGCCCCCCGGCTTTACAGCCGGGGTTCTTGCCAGTTCAAATTTCGTTTGTCCTTTGGCTTTTGAATTTTTCAAAAACTCACAAGTAGGTGCTCTCCTCGCCAACTTTACAGTTGAGGATTTCCCAATAGAGGTTAAAACGGTCTCGCTAAATTCCTTTGACGAGCCCACCGTCCACCTGGATGGATGTCCCGGTGATGTAACTGGCGCGTTCGGATGCCAGGAACGCAATGGTATCTGCCATTTCCTGCGGTTCGCCGTAGCGGTTCAGCGGTACGGCCGAAACCCGCTGGGCTTCCATCTCTTCCGGCGTAATTCCGGCGTCTTCTGCCCACTTGTTAAGCAGGTCGATACTTCTTTGCGTCCGGAAATTTCCGGGACAGACGACGTTAACCGTAATACCGACCTCTCCGACGGAGTTCGCCAGCGTCTTGCAGAAAGAAACTACGCCGGCCCGCGCCGTATTCGAGAGAATCAAATTATCGATGGGCTGCTTCACCGAAACGGAGGTAATCGCAATAATCCGTCCCCACTCGTGCTTTTTCATAAGCGGCAGCGCCCGGTATGTCATCTCTATTGTGCTCTGGAGATTTAAATCAGTGGCGTCGCGATACTGTGCCGGTTCCACCTGCTCATAGGTGCCGGCAGGCGGTCCGCCGGCATTGGTTACCAATATATCGAGCCGGTGCCATTCCTTTTCGATGGCATCGAAAATCTCGTCCAAATCGATGGTATTGCTCACGTCGCCCGGGAGAGTTAAAACCTCCACATCCGTCTCTGACCGGATAGATTCAGCCGCTTCATGCAGGTCCGATTCCGTCCGTGCACAGATGGCGACATTCGCCCCTTCTCTGGCCAGTTGCAACGCCGTAGCGTATCCGAGGCCTTTACTGGCACCGGCAATAAATGCACATTTGCCCTGTAATCCTAAATCCATATGTCCTCCAAAAACTGTGTTACGGTGTTAGCGTGTTCACGTGTTCACGAAAAACGTCATTAGTCCAGTGTCTTAGTTGTTGATAGTCTCCGCTTTGGCGGTTTTTCCCTTCTACTTTCTCCGTTATAACTTCGCTTTGCGGACTTAAGGCGAGAGCTACCTCATACCCTTCCTATACCTTAAACCTATTATCCGTGGTCCTATATGGACATCCGTTGCTCCAGCATTCAACCACTTTTGAAGTTATTAAGTATAACCCAAAATTATAAAAGAATCATTTGTCCGGATCGTTGACGAATTGTACTTTTCTGTTTCTATGCGAAAACGGATAATACAGATCAGCATCGGTTTGGCTTTGAGCGGGGTGTTCGCCTGGCTGGCGGTCAGGAATATCCAGTGGCATGAATTTATTAAGACGCTCCAGCAGGATAAGGACTGGTGGTATCTGTTGCCGGCCATCATTCTGTTTATGGCGAGTTTTTTCGTCCGCGCCTGGCGATGGCACTACTTCCTGCAGCCGGTGAAATCCATCCGGTTTCATCCGCTGTTTAGTGCTACGATGGTTGGGTACATGGGCAATAACATTTTGCCGGTACGCCTTGGCGAAATCCTCCGGGTGTACGCTCTGGATCGAAGTACCGGTGTCTCAAAATCAGCCGGGCTGGCAACGGTGGTCGTTGAGCGCCTGGTGGACGTCATCGGGTTGCTCGCCTTCCTGATTATTGCGATAATATTTACGTCATTGCCCTCCCGCTTTCAATCGGTGGTTACGATTGTCTCCATCGTCTCGATCGGTTTACTGACACTCCTGCTTGGCCTGACATTCTTTGAACGCCGGACACAAAATATTCTCGAGCGGATTTACAATGTATTCCCGGACGTGCTGGCTGAAAAACTGGGGACTATTACCGAATCGTTCCTAGAGGGACTCAGCGGTCTGCGACAAACGCAACACTATGGGAAAATAATTTTTCAGACACTATTTATTTGGACACTTTTCGCATTCTCGGTCTACTTTATATTACTCGCGTTTCGCTTTGACACGTTGTACGACATGACCTTCGTATCAGGCATTGTCGTGTTCCTCATTGGTACGGCCGGTGTCCTGATACCCTCCTCACCCGGCTATGTCGGAACCTTCCATTTTGCTATCGTGCAGGCATTGGCTCTGTATGGTGTGCCAAACGAAGGCGCGTTGGGATTTGCAATTGTGAACCACTTATTAAACTATATCCCGGTGACAGCGCTGGGTCTGGTCTACTTTTTCAGGGAAGGCCTCCGCTTCGAACAGGTGTCCGAGGCTGCAGAAGAAGTGGAATCCGTGGAGCCGGCCGACCTTTCTGCCGATTCCATTGACAAAGGATCCGGCTGAGGTTTCTCAAACTAATTCTTCTTGTCCGCCTTCTCTATCTTTGTGATAGTCTCCAATAATGGGTATCATCGGACGCCATAAATGGCGTCCCTACAAATTATCCACTGACAACTCCGTGAAATAATATTTATCATTTTCCCAATTGACCGTATTATCTCTGATATAATCACGGATTCGTCTTAATTCTCGCTTGTCACGAATTCTTCGGTCATAATACCTCGATTGCCATCCGAATTCCCTCTTGTTGATGAATTTCATATGTGCATCGTCCCTTAAACCACTGAATAATTCTACCTAAATGCCTTTGTGTTGCCATCGGATTTTTTTGTCCTGTTACTCCGCCCGAATTCCCATGCTGCCCCGTCTGGACGCGATTTACCGCGTCGGCTTTTTTAAAATCATCTAGGGTTATTCCCCTATCTAAAATTCGAATAATACCGTGCACATGATTTGGCATGACAACAAACATATCAATCAAAACCATATTAAATTGCTGAGGGAGTTGGCGCCAAACCTCCCACACAATGGATCCTGTTGGAGACAGACCAATGATTTTATGCTGAATTTCACCGAAAAATGGATATCGATCCTGTGTGCAAATTGTCACAAAATACCACCCCGCTTTTGAATAATCCCATCCGGATAATCGCGACGATTCACGATATGGTAATCCGTCAATAGCTTCTGAATTCACTGGCTATCACCTTTCACCATCATGCAGGGACGCGATTTATCGCGTCCGGGAATTAGACTTGGGTGATGTCGATGATTATCCTGTATCATCGGACGTCATAAATGGCGTCCCTACATCCGCTGATTATTTGGTGGTTCATTGAAGAGACATTTCAGTGGTTTTTTCCCTGTCTTACATATACAATTAAATTCGGGTGCCCCCAATTGAACTGAGTCCAGTTCCACCTCATATTACTTTTTCCAAATAATATGACCTAACCAATCGGTAATAACAAATTCAGTATCAATCCGAGTATGAAGAGTCCGCCGGCCTGGCGGTTGTACCGAAACGCCCAGGAGACAAACCACAATGGCCACACCGGATATTTCTCCGGCTTCTCCGTCGGCCGTGGCTCGGAGTATTTCGGCCAGGTTTCGCGCACGAGCCTGGGCAGTGAAAGCAGTGAAATCAACACCCAAAATCCCAGGGTATCCGTGAGCACAAGGACGATAACAATCAGGTGAAACGCAATAAACAGGATCTTGTTGAGAAATAGTGCCTTCGCTTCTCCAAGGATGACTGGCAATGTGTGGACACCGTTGTCTTGATCGGGTTTAATTTTATCAATGTGCTTTCCGATGAGTACGGTGGTCACCGTTAACCCGTACGGGATCGATGCCGCAAAAGCCCAGCCCGGCACGTATCCGCTCACTACGAAAAAGGTGCCGCCAATCATCAACGGTCCCCAAATAAGGAATACGCCGAGTTCACCTAATCCTCGCTTTTTCAGGTTAATCGGCTGCGCCACATAAAAGACGCTGACGAACAGTCCCGCAAGTGCAAAGATAAACACCTCCCAGCCAACCTGCACTGCCAGGTAGATTGCAATGACCAAATCGAGAAAATTCACGATTAAAATCGCGTTCATCAGCTTGGTAGGACTCAGCCATCCGGAATATATCGGGTGCGGCGAGTAGAGTCCCCGGGGATAATCTTCCGACTCATCCGTACCGTTGCGATAGTCGAAATAGTCGTTAATCATGTTATTAGAGGCGTGGGCCAGTATCAATCCGATAACCGCTATCAGCCAATACCACCAATTAATAGCACCTGCTGTCAGGGCCAGTAAACCTCCTATAATTCCGGATGTCAGGGTCATGGAAAAGACACACGCCCGCGTAATCACAAGCCACCGGCTGATGAAATCTACTTCATCCATGGTAACACCTTCCGGGAGATTACATCCCTGGAAAATGGCTATCCATCTACTCAACATAACTTTCCTCCGGCTATACAATTCGTATCCAATTTCATATCCTTTCCTACATCCTGGTAAAGTAAAGCATTATAATATACCCAATATAAATCAGCAGAAAAAACGCACCCTCCCAGCGATCAATACGCCCTCGTTTTCCACTGAACATAAAACCAAACAGTATGACAACTGCAAGAGTTGCCATCAACAGATCTATGTTAAAATCCAGGTGGTATGGGATGTCCTTGATTGTACTGCTGACTCCGAGAACCAGCGCTATGTTAAAGATGTTGGAACCGACGATATTTCCGACCGCAATGTCGGAGTTGGATTTTGATGCGGCATTCAGTGAAGTGATGAGTTCCGGAAGTGATGTCCCAAGCGCCACTGCAGTTAATCCAATGAAGGCATCACTGATGCCCAGAGAAAGAGCTGCTGACTCAGCACTCTCCACAACCATTTTTCCGCCAATTGCCAGGCCAATAATGCCGAAGATTACAAACAGAGTCGACTTCCGTAATGACAAGGCCGGTAATTCTCCAATAAGTTCTTTGTCCAGGCTGGAATTGTAAGTGTAGTACATAAAAAACCCGAAGAAGGTCAACAGTATCAATCCATCGCCGTTACTCAATATGTTGTCGCCGCTGTCCACGAAATACAAATCATTCAGAAGGATTGCCAGTACCAACGTGATAATCAGGGCAAACGGGATTTCCTTCCAGATGGTCCGTCCTTTCAGTGTTAACGGCTTATACAAAGCCGCCGCCCCGAGTACCAGGAATACATTGGCCACATTACTTCCAAAGATATTTCCAAGTGCGATGTTTTCCACTTCCGCAAATGAGGCGTAAATATTCACCAATAACTCGGGAGCCGAAGTCCCGAACGAGACAACTGTTAATCCGATAACAAGGTCAGAGATATTGAAGCGTTTTGCCAGGGCCGATGCGCCATCTACCAGCCAATCGCCCCCCTTCACCAAGAGAATGAATCCGAACACAAATCCCAAAAAATTCAACCACAACATACGTCAATTGCCTATCCGCTTTCGCGTTAATAACACTCCGGTTCAATCAAGAAAAATCCGGCTTCCGCTTTTCGATGAATGCCTGAGTCCCTTCGGTGCTCTCCTGGGAACTGAACGCCAGCCCAAACAAGTCAGCTTCCAGGTGAAGTCCCTCGGCGAGGGTCATATTCATACCCCGGTTAATCGCTTCCAGAGAAAGCGACACCGCATTCGGACTCTGCTGGCGTACACCCGCCAGGAACTCGATCGTTTTATCCAGCAATTCATCCTGGCTGTAAATTTCGTTCACTAATCCGATATTTTTAGCAGTGGCAGCATCGATTTTCTTCCCGGAGATAATCAACTCTGTCGCTAAACCGGAACCAATGAGCCGTGCCAATCGCTGGGTGCCGCCCCAGCCGGGAATTAAACCGAGACCGACTTCCGGCTGGCCAAAAATTGCATTCGCCGAAGCGAATCGCAGATGACACGCCAGGGCAACCTCACATCCGCCACCTAACGCGTATCCGTTGACAGCAGCCACGACCGGCTTTCCGAGATGCTGAATCAGATTCGTCAGCTTTTGACCGCGGAGCGCAAACTCTTTGGCCTCCTGTGAACTCATACCGGACATTTCCTTAATATCCGCTCCGGCGGCAAACGCTTTCTCGCCATCGCCGGTCAGGATGACCGCTCTTACCGTCTCGTCATCACCGATATTTTCGAAGTATCGGATAAGTTCACCAATTAATTCCGCATTAAACGCATTTAACGAATTGGGACGGAACAGTGCCGCCGTAGCAATTCCGTTCTCCCGGACATCGGTTTTAATGAGATTAAAGTCCATGGTTGGCCTCCCCTGTTGAGCTGAAAAGATATTTCGGATTACTTTTGAAGGTCTTGGATAGTGGAAATGGTCTTTTCCATATCCTTTTTTGAGACCATAAGATTGGTGACTGCCCGGATCTTTTGTGTGGCCATGGGTAGCAGCAGGATATCTTGTTCTCCGAGTTTATGGCACAATTCTTTTGCGGTCATCCAGGCCGGATCCACATCGAAGATCACGATATTTGTCTGCACCCATTCCGGGTCGATACCAATTTCATCGATTCCGGCGATCCCCTCTGCCAGCCTGTTTGCGTTTTGATGATCCTCCGCAAGCCGCTCCACATTATTTTGGATAGCATAAAGGGCACCTGCCGCTATAATGCCGGCCTGGCGCATCCCACCGCCATAAATCTTCCGGTACCGATGCACCCGCTGAATGAAATCAGCGTTTCCAGCCACAATAGATCCGACCGGCGCACCGAGCCCCTTGCTGAAGCAGAGCGTTACCGAATCGAAATATTGCGTGTACTCCTTCGGATTGATTCCTGCAGCTACGACCGCATTCATCAGCCGGGCACCATCCAGATGCATAATCAGGTCATGGTTACGCGCCACTTCTGCAATTTCCCGAATTGTCTCCAGCGGATAAATCACTCCGCCAGCCCGGTTATGCGTATTCTCCAGAGCCACAACTTTCGTCGAAGCATGATGAACATTCCCCGGGCGAATAGCTGCCTCTACCTGATCAGCACTCAGGAGACCATGGTTACCGGGTAATGGATTCAGCTGAATGCCACTAAGCAGCGCCGGCGCGCCGCTTTCGTAATTGAAGATGTGGCATCCGTTTTCACATATAACCTCGTCGCCAGGCTGGGTATGGGCATTCAGGCTGGTCTGATTGGCCATAGTTCCGCTGGGAACATAGAGTGCTCGATCCTTCCCGAGCAGATCGGCGCAATATTCCTGTAAAGCATTAATGGTCGGATCTTCGGCAAAGACATCATCGCCCACCTCTGCCGCTGCCATGGCTTTTCGCATTGCTTCGGATGGTTTGGTTACGGTATCGCTGCGTAAATCAATCATAATGAAGAGTAACTCCTAAAACCGTGTTAGCGTGTTACAGTGTTATTGTTAAGACCGTCATAAGTCTTGCGTTTAGTGTCCGGTTATCAGTACCCATTTGTCAGTTCGACTTTAATGTTGGTAGAATCCATTTGACTTGTCGTTCCTTATTTCATCACCACATTCAGACTTCGGAGTGGAAACGACGAGATCCCTCGGTTCGGCTCGCTCGCCTGGGATGACTCATTTTTCCTTTTACATGGCCATTTTTACCCTTACGCACTTTCCCGCACAATATCGGCGCCGATGCCCTGCAGTTTCTTTTCGATCTGTTCATAGCCGCGATCGATATGATAGATACGCTGGATGTCTGAACGTCCCTCCGCGACCAGCGCTGCCAGAATAAGCGATGCGCTTGCCCTGATATCCGTAGACATCACCGGCGCCCCTTTGAGGGAATTTACACCTTTGACGACAGCAACATTTCCCTCCAGAGATATGTTGGCGCCCAGACGATTCAGTTCAGCCACGTGAGTAAACCGGTCCTGATAGATCTCTTCCGTGATCACGGCACTTCCATCAGCCGTCGCCATAAACGCCATCCACTGGGCCTGCATATCCGTCGGGTATCCCGGGAATATTGCGGTAGTAATATCAATTCCCTGAATTTTATCTGCACGGGTGACTGTGATTTTCTCATCACTGATTTTGACGATTGCCCCTGCGTTCCGCACCTTTTCGATGATCGCTTTCATATGTTTGGGGACCACCGGACTTATCTCAAGATTCTCGCCAATCATTGCACCTGCCACGAGATAGGTTCCCGCTTCAATTCGATCCGGAATCACCGTAAAATCCGTGGGATGCAGATCATTGACGCCACGTACCTCCAGGACGTCCGTACCGATCCCGGATATATCAGCCCCCATTTCATTCAGGAAACGCCCCAGAGCGGCTATTTCCGGCTCCCTGGCGGCGTTTTCGATGGTGGTTACGCCGTCTGCCAGCACCGCAGCCATCATAGTATTACCGGTGGCACCGACACTGGAGATATCCATGGTGAATTCGGCCCCAGTCAGTTGATCACCCCTTGCGATAATATAACCGCTGTCCAACTCAATATTTGCACCGAGAGCCTCCATGCCTCGCAAATGCAGATCGACCGGCCGTGGTCCCCATGCACATCCTCCCGGAAGCGAAACCCGTGCCTCGCCGAACCGCGCCAGCAGCGGCCCCAATACATAAAAGGAGGCCCGCATGGTTTTCACCAGGTCGTAGGGCGCCTCAGGATTGTTCACTCCCGAGGTATCCAATTCCATAGTCCCGGAGTCCAGTTTGACCGTTCCGCCAATAATTTCAATTAACTTTGACATGGTCCGCGTATCCCGGAGATTCGGGACGTTCCGTATCGTGTATTTTCCGGGAGCCAATATCGCCGCCGTCATAATGGGCAAAACCGCATTTTTGGCACCGCTAACCGGAATATGCCCGGTCAAAATATTACCGCCGTGTGCAACTAATTTATCCAAACTTCTACTCCCTAGTCATTTGCTCGTTGTAATAATTCTCGTGCGTTCTGAAGCGTTGTCTCCGAAATTGAGGTCCCGCCAACTAATGAGGCGATTTCCTCAATCCGTTCTTCGTATTCAAGCGGTCTGATCTCCGTGCTGGTTCGATCGCCTGTCACCTGTTTTCTCACCACATAGTGTGTATCGCCCAGACTGGCAATCTGCGGCAGGTGAGTAATACACAGTACCTGGTGGTATTTCGCCAGCGACCTGAGCTGTTCGGCGACAATTCTGGAAATCCTCCCGGAGATTCCGATATCGATTTCATCAAAGATGACACTACTGATGCCATCTTTTCCTGCCAGGACGGACTTAATCGCCAACATCGTGCGTGAAATTTCCCCGCCGGATGCGATTTGAGCGAGTGGTTTTTCCCCCTCGCCTGGATTGGTTGTCACATAAAACTCGATATCGTCCGCGCCGGATTTGTCCACCTGTACCGGCGTTTCATCAATCCGGACATCCCCCTCTTCCAGCGTCCGATATTCCACATTCACCCTGAAGGATGAGTTTTCCATCCCCAATGTGTGTAATATTTCTTCGATGGAATCCGCCATCTGATTTGCAGCATCGGTTCTGGCTTTATGCAAGGATTCGCAGGCGTCCGCCAGTTGGTTCGCCGACTCGGTTTTTTTGCGGGAGAGTCGCTTTATCTCTGCATCGAAACTTTCGAAGTCATCCAGTTGTGACTGAATTTTATCACGGTATGCCAGTACGTCTTCCAGGCTGGGCCCGTATTTTTTCATCAACTTCCGGAGCGCCACAATACGCTCCTCTATTTGGTTTAACCGGCCAGGCTCGTTTTCGATATCGTTACCATAGCGGTTCAGATAATTTCCGATCTCCTTGACGGTCACCGTTGCCGAATTGCATTCGTCTGCATATTCGGAGACCGAATCATCAATATTTGCCAGCTCCCGGAGATTGTGTTCCGCCATCACCAGCTGATCGTAAACCGAGGAATCCCCCTCATACAGCATTTGCTGGAGCTGTTGTACCAATTCAGCAATACGCTGGCTGTTGGAGAGAATTTTTCGTTCCTGCTCCAATTCGTCCATTTCACCAGGGTTTGGCTTGACGGAGTTGATCTCTTTGAGCTGAAACTTGTACAAATCCTCTTTTTCCGAAAGTTCCCGTTGTCGTTTTTTCAACGCCTTAAATTCGGCTTCCACTTCGTTCCAGCCCTGATATTTTTCTCTTACGGTCTCCAGTAAATCCGGCTGGCTAAGATATTCATCCAAAAAGGTGATATGGACATCCGAATCCAGTAACGACTGATGCTCATGCTGCCCATGCATGTCCACAACCAGATCACCGACACCCTTCAGCACCTGGACGGTACACGGAGTATCGTTGATAAACGCTCTGGAGCGACCGTTATTCCGGAGCTCACGCCGCATTATCAGGGGAAATTCACCGGGAATGTCTTCTGCCTCCAGAATACTCTGGATTTGAGGCCGCTGGGTGTCGGATACGCTGGCCTCACATTCCACAATAGTTCGGTTGGTTCCGGTCCGAATCATGTCTGTATTCCCGCGCTCCCCCAGGGCAAGCCCCAACGCCTCAATGACAATGGACTTCCCGGCGCCAGTCTCACCAGTAATAACGTTAAAGCCCTCCTGAAAGGTGACCTCAATCCGGTCGATAATGGCAAAGTTTTCTACAATTAGACGGGTTATCATGCTGTCGAACCCTGTTTAACGAAGATTTTTTTCATAACCCACCGATAGGCAACGACTCCAAGCACTACCCCGACGGCATCCGCGATGAAATCGTTCATCTCCATCATTCGCCCAGGCACAAAGTATTGATGAATTTCATCAAACACCGCATAGGTCCAGCCGATACCGATCGCCAGGGCGTAATCCATCCGTACCACAGAACCGGCCTCCATTTTCTCCGGATGCAGAACCAATAAAGCACTCAAGCTCCCGAGAAAACCGTATTCAATCAGATGCAATAATTTATCATGATGGAAGAAACCCGTCTCCTGCAACGTGTTCCCCGGAATGGAAGAGAGCACGAAAATAATCAACATGTAACCGAGGAGACCACCCCATCGCAGCTTTTTAGATATGGTCATAAAACTCACCGACATGGGTCAGCGCTTCTGGCAAGTAGTCGATCAACGCGCCGGCGGTGACGCTATACCGGGTCAGGTTTTCTGCGGCGAGATCTCCCGCAAGACCGTGCAGGTACATTCCCACCAGTGCGGCATCGACTGCCGGTAATCCCTGGGCGGCAAATCCCGCAATCATCCCGGTGAGCACGTCCCCGGTACCGGCTGTCGCCATCCCTGCGTTGCCTGTCGTATTAATAAAAAGCGTCCCGTTGTTGCTGGCGAGGATAGTCGGTGCGCCCTTCAGTACGAGGGTAACCTCGTAATCCCTGGCAAAATCCTGAGCAATCTGCAACCGGTCTTCCGTGATGGCTTCTTTGGAATAACCGGTTATTCTGGCGAATTCTCCCCAATGCGGTGTTAAAATAAGGTCAGCCGGAGAATCCTTTAATTGCGGCAGGGTTTCCCCGGAGAAATAGGTCGCGGCGTCAGCATCGACTACGGCCGTTTTCCGGTAGTTACTTAACACACGGGACACCATTTCCATGGTATCTTCATTTCCGGTGATCCCCGAACCGATTGCAAGGACATCGCTCCAATCCAGATTTTCCTTTATCTGCTCCATTCCCTTTGCAGAAAAGGTTCCCAGGGATGTTTCAGGCAGTGGTACTGTAATTACCTCGGTCATCTTCGTTTCCAGGATATTGTTCAGACTCTCCGGTACACCGGCAAACAGTAGTCCCGCCCCTGAAACCAACGCCGCGCGATTCACCAGGGCTGCTGCACCGGTAAATCCCCTGGCGCCACAGAGTGAAAAAAACTTTCCCACGCGATGCTTATAGGTATCGGACGCATGAACCGGTAATCGGTAGTAGATATCATCAGCCTCAGGCAGATGGTAAATATTACCTACCTGATCCAGTGCACTTTCCGGAATGCCAATATCGGCAACGTGTACTTCCCCGGCGATATCGCGTCCCGGAGAAAAAAGTAAACCGGCTTTTAAAAAGCCCATAGTGACCGTCGCGACCGCCGAGACTGCTGTCCCTGGCATCTGTCCCGTATTGGCATCGATACCGGATGGAATATCAATACTGACCGTCGGTGCATTATAGGAATTTAACCATTCGATAAAGTAGTTATACGGTTCCCGGGGCGCTCCGGTTATTCCGGTTCCGAGCAGCCCGTCGATAAGTACATCGGCTGCGAACAGGTCTTCGGTGTACTCATTCAGAGCTGCAACACTTTCGATATGGTAAAGATTATTAGTGCTCTGCTTCAGTATCCGAAAATTGGTTAGGGCATCCCCGGAGTATTCCTGTTCTGCCGCCGTATGGAATGTGACTGTTTCGACGCCGGCCTCCAGGAGATACCGGGCAACGACAAACCCATCGCCTCCGTTATTCCCTTTTCCGGCGAGGATATAGGCGGTAAATCCTCCGCGGTCATCCAGAATATCCAGCGCAATATCAACGACAGCTCGGCCGGCGCTTTCCATCAGAACCATTCCCGGCAGTCCAAGCTCGTTAATTGTAAAGTTGTCCGCTGCCCTGGAGCCTTCTCTGGTCAGTGCATATTTCATGGTGTTATTTCTCCTCCGCAAGAGCACATGCCACTGCGTGATTTTTCTCGTGAGAAATTGAAAGAGAAATGTTCTTTAATTTTTGATTAATGCCCGAACGAGTGATTGTAGAAACCGGGACCCCATTTTCGCCCGGGAGGATTTCCATTTCCAGAAAAGGGAGATAATTCAGGGTCGTCATTGGCTGCAGGGCTTTCCGGATGGCCTCTTTAGCGGCGAATCGTCCGGCGTAACTGGCGTATGGGCTTCCCGTATTCTCACAATATTTTTGTTCAGCTTCAGTAAAAACTTTATTTAAAAAACGGGTGGAATACGTGTCTATGAGGTATTGTATCCGTTGAGTTTCGACAATATCGATACCTACATTCACTGATAATTACTCAAATCTCATTGTTAGCACGGAGTAACATACCCTGCTTATTTTTTGCACCATTAATCCCTTACATCGATTAAAAAATTAGACGATACCCGAAATCTATGCAACTTGTTTTTCCCGCGAGAATTGGAGCATGACCCGGTTCTCCCATAAATAGAAAAGGGCAGGAATCACCTGCCCTTTTCTAGATAATTACTCACTCTTACCGGATGTTATTCACATTCGCCGGCCTTCTCGATAACTTCAATCTTATGTTCCGCTACGGGCCGCCACTGGGGGTTGGATTGTGCCTTTTCCCATGCCGTAATGGCGGCATCAACATTACCAAGATGACATTCGGCATCCCCGAGGGTAACCAATGCCGGTGCATAGTTGGGTTTAATGTCCAGGGCTTTCCGTGCAGATTCCTTTTGGTTTTGATATTCGCCTAATTCGTGATAAGCATCCGCCATCCTGTAATGAATGTTGTGGTTGCTCTGATCGAAAGCGAGGGCTGTTGAAAACCTTTCAATAGCCTGCTGATATTTGCCCATTTTCATGTAAACCAGGCCAAGGCCTTCATAGGCATTCGGATTTTGGGGATTCACCTGGGTCGCCTTAGTCAGTGACTCCTCAGCTTCCTCAAACCGTTCCATCTTTAGTAGCATTAACCCCTTTTCCACAAAGGCCTTGTCATAATTCGCGTTAATTTCTCCGGCCTTGGTGAAGGCATTGAGCGCTTGTTGATCCCTGGCAGTACTCTTATAAGCAATCCCTAAAGCAAACCAAGCTTGTGCATAGCTGCTGTCGATTTCGATCGCTGCCTGATACCGGTCTATGGCTTCCTGTACATTTCCACGCCGCCGGGCAATTATACCGAGCATATACTGCGCCTGCCTGAAGTCCGGATCGATCTGCAATGCGGTTTCAAACCCGTCTGTTGCCCCGGTAAGGTTTCCGCGCCGATAGGCGTCAACCCCTTCCTGGAAATTCGTTTTTGCCAGATTCTCCATCGCCTGACCGTATTTTTCGTTGTTGGGGTCGGCGTCTATGGCCTTTTTAAAATTTTCGATCGATTGGTCAGTTTTGTCCTGTGCCCTGTAAACCAATCCTTTGTGGTAGAAGGCCGGAGCAAAGTTCGGAAATGCCTTGAGCACTTCGTCAAATTTATTCAGTGCTTCCTCATGATTTTGAGACCGGAGCGCCTCGACACCATCCTGGAACGTCTGGACTAATTCAGAGAGACTTTTGAACCTTACCCTGTAATCTTCGTTTGCCGGTTCAACTTCAATGGCCTGGCGCAAGTATTTTTGAGCCTGTGTAAGATCAAAGAGGTTGTATTCCACATCACTCAGGCGGGAATACGCACCAGCCTGGGTACTATCTTTCTTTACTACAGCAAGATAATATGGTCTGGCTTCTCTGTACTCGCCTTCGTTGAAAAGCCGGTTCCCTTCTTCCATTAGTGATTGAACCGACTGGTTCATTAACTCAGGCGGCACCTGAGTGGACTCTTCCTGCGCAAAGCCCGTCGTTGCGCAGAGTGCAAGTAGCACCACCAGAACAACCGGTTGAATTATATATCGTTTTACTAGCCTGTTCATGCATCTACCTCCTTGGTTGAGTCAATACACCATATTTCCAAGCGCTGCTAGAAAAATAACTGCTGCTGATTAAAATAGGATTGTCCGTCTATCACAACGGAAATGGTGCCATCATTGTCCAGTGCCGAAGGCGGGATTCGAACCCGCACACCCGTTAGGGTACTGCCCCCTCAAGACAGCGTGTCTGCCAGTTCCACCACTTCGGCTCTTACCCGGTTGCTACTCAGAACCTTCATTACCGGGCGTCTGTTGCGGGACTGGTGTACCCTGACTCCCGGGAGTTTCCATGGGAGCAAGCCCCTGCTGTCCTTCAGTGCCGGAAGGTTTTGGCAACGACGTTCCCGGACTTAATTCCTGCTGCTGTGCTGCCTGCTGTACCACGCTCTGTTGCGTCGTGGTATCATCACCGATTAAATTAATGACGAGTGCCAATAACATAAAAATAACGGCGAGACCAACAGTCACCTTTTGTAGAAAACTGGCCGCACCGCGACCACCGAACAGCGCTTGCTGTCCGCCACCGCCACCACCGCCGCCAAAGGCGCCGGCAAGGCCACCGCCCTTACTGGATTGCATCAGGATAACTACAATCAACAGTAGGGCTACAAAGACGTGTACAATTATTAAAAAGGTGTACAAAAAATACCTCCTAGCTGAGATCTGTTGCTATTGAAACTAATTCCGAGAATTTTTCGACATCCAGGCTTGCTCCACCGATCAATCCACCGTCGATATCGGAGTTTTCCAGCAGCGATTGCGCGTTTGCCGGTTTCATGCTCCCACCGTAAAGGATCGTCATCTGTTGTCCGGCGCCATCCTGGATGTTGCTATCCAGCCATCCCCGGATAAATTGATGGGCTTCCACAGCCTGGTCCGGAGTAGCATTAACACCAGTCCCGATGGCCCACACCGGCTCATACGCCAGAATGATTTCATCAATCTGATTTTGCCCAGTCAAATTCTCTATCGCTCCCGAGAGCTGTTGATCCAAAACTTCTTCCACCCGATTCGCTTCGCGCTCTTCCAGTGTTTCCCCGATACAGACGATCGGCTTGAGATCATGCTTCAACGCCGCCCGCACTTTTTTCCCGACGGTCTCGTTCGTTTCACTAAAAATCTGCCGGCGCTCAGAGTGACCGAGAATCACGTAATCACATCCGGTCGAAACAAGCATCTCCGGGGAAATTTCCCCGGTATAGGCTCCGGATTCCTCCCAGTACATATTCTCGGCCCCAAGGCCGATATTTGATCCGGCTCGCGTCTCATTCATTTGAAATAGCGAAACAAACGGAGCACATAATATAACATCAACCGGACTGTCGTCCAATAACTTGTTCTTTAAATTGTTGACGAACTCTACAGATTCCGGCACCGTTTTATGCATCTTCCAATTTCCGGCTATAACTTTGTTCCGTTGCATCCTCAATCCTTACCTTCAGTAGTTTCAGTTAATTTTTCAATGCTTCAATTCCGGGGAGCTTGTTTCCGCTGAGCAATTCCAAAGATGCCCCCCCACCGGTCGAGACATGTGATACCTTGTCCATCAAATTAAACTGGCGTATCGCCGATGCGCTGTCACCTCCACCAATAATGGTCGTCGCTCCCTTTTCGGTGGCTTCCGCAAGGGCTCCGGCTATCGCCTGTGTTCCCTCAACAAATTCGGGGACCTCGAAAACACCCATTGGCCCATTCCAGAGAATGGTCTTTGCGTTCAGTATCTTTTCGGTAAATGTTTCAATGGTTTGCGGACCGATGTCCAAACCCATTTCGTGCTCTGCTATGTGATCAACAGCGAGCGTCGAAGTCGGAATTCCCTCTTCAGGATGCGTAGCCGCTATACAATCCGACGGTAGCAGAAAATCAAGGTTCTCTTTTTCCACCCGGGCCAGGACATCTTTGGCTACATCGAGCTTGCCCTCTTCCAACAGCGAACCGCCGATTTCTATGCCCTTCGCCTTGAGAAAGGTATATGCCATTCCACCACCAACCAAGAGAGAATCCACGGAGTTAAGCAGCTTGTCAATCAGGTCAATTTTGCCGGAAATCTTGGCTCCGCCCATAATGGCAATATATGGGGAATCAGGATTTTCGAGCCCGTCGACCATAAATTCCACTTCCTTTTGGATAAGATATCCGGCAACCTTTTCGTCAAAATACTCCGTCACGCCAACTGTCGAGGCATGCGCCCGGTGGGCTGTACCGAAGGCATCGTTGACGTATACATCAGCGAGCTTTGCCAGATCCTTGGAAAATCCGGGATCGTTTGCTTTTTCCTCGGTATGGAATCGCAGGTTTTCCAGCAGAAGGACTGAACCCGGTTCCAGGTTATTAGCAAAATTTTCAGCAATCGTACCAACGCAGTCATCCGCAAATTCTACGGGACAATCCAGGATTTCCTGAAGATGTTTGTATACCGGCACCAGACTTAACTCCGGATCAACCTTCCCGGAAGGCCGCCCCAAATGCGACATCAAGATCGCAAGCCCACCATCATCGACCACTTTTTTTATTGTGGGCAGAGCAGAACGAATCCGGTAATCATCGGTAATTTTCCCGGATTTGTCCAGCGGAACATTAAAGTCAACCCGAATGAGTGCTCGTTTACCATCAAAATTGATATCGTCTACCGTTTTAAAGGTCATTGTCCTTACTTTCGGCTATACTGTTAAATACTTAGTTAAATCGTATAATTCTTTCGTAACCACTTTGAGTTCGCCGGTGGCTTCCGTAAGGGGAACGTTGACAATATTGTCCCCCTGCAACGCAGCCATCTGACCGAAATTCTTGTTGGCCACCATATCTGCGGCCTTCAGCCCAAATCGGGTTGAAAGGACACGATCCCTGGCAGTCGGCGTTCCCCCGCGTTGAATATGGCCAAGGATTACGGACCGCGTTTCCAGCCCAACGGACTTTTCAATTTGATCCGCGAGTAGATCGGCAATACCGCCCAGTTTTACATGACCGAATTCGTCAACGGATTGATCTTTGGTGATAAAGTCATCCTGGTCTTCCATGGTAGCGCCCTCGGCCACGACCACGATATGGTTCTTTTGACCAGCCTCTGTGGACTTCCTCAAGCGCTCATTCACATCTTTCATGGAGAACGGGAATTCCGGCAGCAGAATGATATCTGCACCACTGGCAATGCCGCTGTGCAGGGCAATCCATCCAGCGTGACGTCCCATAACTTCCACGACAAGAGTTCGGTGATGCGAGGCGGCTGTCGTGCGACACCGATCTATGGCATCTGTGGCGATGCTGACAGCGGTATCGAATCCGAAGGTATAATCGGTACCGTTCAGATCGTTATCGATAGTTTTCGGGACACCAACGGTAGGAATATCATGTTCTTCATACAGTCGCGTGGCGGCTCCAAGGGTATCATCACCGCCGATGGCCATAACTGCGTCAAAATTGTTATTCTTAATCGTTTCCAGCGTACTCTTGAGTTGGGATTCGTCTTTAAACGGGTTTGTTCGGGAAGTATTCAGCATGGTGCCGCCCTGCTTCAGAACTCCCTCGACATCGGCGATATTTAACGGAAATGTTTCGTCATCGACTAATCCGCGCCATCCATCACGAATGCCGTGGACTTCGTACCCGTATTCACTAATCATTTTCTTGGTCGCGGCCCGAATAACAGCATTTAATCCCGGACAGTCACCGCCACCGGTCAGAATTCCAACTTTCATGCCTTCCTCCATGGATTACATTTCGCAAATTTTTAAAATCTTCATAATCATAAAAGCTTACTCAGGTATGTCTGAAATTACAAGTAAAATTCCCATTTTTCCTTAAGAATATCCGTTTCAAATCGGGGCACTGGCGAGGGTGAATCCGAAGACTTCTTTCGCGCCGGTTTCCTGTAAACTTTCGGCTGCATTTTCCAGGGTCGCTCCTGTAGTGAATACATCATCAACGAGCAAGACAGATTTACCCTTTAATTGTCCGGCACTTTTCCGTGTGGTGACAAAGGCCGCGGCCAAATTTTCCTGCCGTTCGGCACGGGTTAGTGTCGTCTGAGAAGCAGTGTACTTCTGGCGGACTAATACATCGGTCATTATTGGTGCGCTACAGAGCGTGGCAACTCCTTTCGCAATGCTGACGGCCTGGTTATATCCCCTGTCCCGACGTTTTGTTTTATGCAATGGGACAGGAATTACGACATCCACTGACGTCATCCAGGCGGGTAATTTCCAGGCTCCGATAATACTCACCAAAGATTGTCCCAGTGTTGGCTTCCGCCGGTACTTCATGGCATGGATAATTTGCTGAAGATCCTCCGTGAAATCCCAGCAGCTCATTGCGTTCGCCAGAGATGAATTCTCTTGAGGTTGCCATCCGTATGGCAGATGCGGATACGGTGTGGTTGGTAGCGAATGAAGACACGAGTCACATACTAAAGATTGATGTTTCGGTAAATACCGCTCACAAATCAAGCAACTGGATAAAAACAGGTGGGTATTTAGAAATGACCGAATGCCCGCCAGGGATTGATATATTAACTGCCGCATTTTGTATGACGACGAGAACTAAGTCAGGTTGACGTAATTAATCCGGCAGCTCCGATAATGGCGGCTGACTCACCAAGTTGAGATTGGACAATCTTCATATGGGCTTTCGGATTTGGATTTATATACTGATCCATTGTTGCTTTCAGAGTGGGATAAAAATAATCCCAGTTTTGTGCAATGGACCCTCCAATAACTATGTAATCTGGATCCAGTAAATTGATAAACCACGCAAACGAACGACCGATATGTTCACCGAATTCTTCAAAGGCGCCGAGTGCCTCTTCATCACCAGTTGCGGCCAACCGTGCAATGGCTTTACCTTCTGCTTCTTTCCCTGCGCGTTTTTTATATGCCCAGCTTAATCCTCGCCCTGAAATGTGCGACTCCAGCGTGGAATCCCGATACGGACACATAGCGATTTCCGCAGCGGTTCCTGTGGCGCCCGTATGTAGCTGTTTATTGAGTACAATCCCGCAACCGTAACCGGTACCGAGCGTCACCCCCACCACATATTCACCATGGCGTGCCTCTCCAGCCAATGCTTCCCCCAGAACAAAGCAGTTCGCGTCGTTATTTAATTCTGTGGGAAATCCTGATTTCTCCCGGATAGAATCCCGGAGTGCATAGTTCACCAGGATTGGCGTGTTTGGCGTATTGCGAATCGTGCCTGTCTCAAGGTCCATCGGACCTGGCGCACCGACGCCAAACCCAGTCACATTTTGTTCCGTAAAACCTTCAGCATTCAGTAACGCCTTGGCTTCAATAACCATCTGTGAGACCAAACCATCTCCATCCTGAAACTGTTTTACCGGAAACCGTACAATCTCACTTATAATGGAGTTGGATTCATCAACAAGACCAATTGCTACTTTCGTTCCTCCGACATCCGCTCCGATGCGCACCATACAAAGAACCTTTCTAGGTCAAGGGTGAAGAAACTTCAGATTCCGAAATCAACATTAGAAGCCCTGAAAGCTTCCACCTGAAGGGGAAGACTCGATAAACCGACGCCAGTTGGGATCGTATATTTCGTTCCGTACGGTGGAATGCACCAATTCGTAAGTACCAAACCCGGTTTTATCGACGAAAACGAACTGGGAGCCACCTTCCAGGCTATGGTAATACCAGGTTTCATACGGTTTCACATCCACACTGACCGGATTCCGTTCAATTTCGTCCGGTTCGCCATATACCAGGAACACCCGGCCGCGATCCGTTTCATAGCCCGGAGTCTGTACGCCACCAAACCGCTCATTGGTTGTTTCAAGCCGACGCATATACTCTATTCGTAATTCATTCACATCTGTCGTCTGGTCCGGGTCCCTCACTTCCCAGAACTCGGTGAGTAAATTCTGTTTTCCTTCCTTGGAGGCATCTTTATAGGACTTTTTCTCTTTACTGGACAAAATCGGGACAAGCGCCTCAAAGGTCTCGTCCAGTTCTGCTTCAGTCATGGAGTCATAATCCTGACCCAGATCAGCCGAGGCCACCTCACGCATTTTCTCGCCTTGCTTATACACATAGAATTTTTTGGACCTGGTCGCCACGTCGCCTGTAGCCAGGTCTGTGACACGAATCCGGTAATAATAAATTCCTGACGATAATCCAACCACGTTCATCCCGCCAATATCTACGCTGGAATTCCCCACTTTCCCTCGCGTAATCTCCGCGGGACTTTTTATCGCTTTGTTATTCAGATCCAGAATGGAATACTGCACAGAGTAACTGTCCGGGCTGCTGGGATAGTTCATGTTATATATTTCAGCATAACTGTACAAAATTGGTTGAGAAACACCGAAAGTTAAACTTGCGTTCGGAACTACATCCCTGCTGTACTTGGTAAAGACCGTTTTTGAATTTGATTCCTTCACAATTGACGCAAACTCGATATCACTGATCGTCATAGAGCTATCGCTGAATGAAGCCAAATTAATCTGCTGGCGATATGTACCCCGGGTATCCGTATTCATGTCGATAACCTGTACGATCAGTTGGTATTCACCGGGCTCCGCCTCAAATACCGAAATATCCGGGATATTCTGGGAATCCAGGACCTGGCTGGTATCGTCCACGCTATCCGAAATTGGCCAGCGATCCAGCAGGCGGACCGAGTCATTTTGTGCCAGCGCCACCTGGACAAAGCCCCTGGCTATAAATTTATCTAGCGTATCCGGCTTGACAAAATCCAGCTGTGTCCGGGGCAGCATGAGGTAAACTTCCAGAACAACATTATCATCTTTGCCCCGGAATTGCGCCCAGTCGACGAAAAACTGGATCTCAGCCGTTTCTCTGGGCATATCCATCCTTTGTTGCAAGGAATCCTGCGCCGATCCGATTTCAGGCAACAGCAGAGTGCCCCCAACGAACATTATAACAATTGTACATATTATTCTTCTCATAACGATACCTCTGTTAATCAAATTGTACAGAAACTACTTTTGAGACCCCCTCATCCTGCATGGTGATCCCGTACATGTAATTTGCTGCTTCCATCGTGATTTTATTGTGTGTAACAATGATAAACTGGGTGTCCTCGGCGAAATCTTCAACCACCCCGGTAAATATCTGGCTGTTCCGATCGTCCAGCGGTGCATCCACCTCATCCAGGATACAAAAGGGGCTCGGCTTGACCAGATAAATAGCAAACAGCAAGGCGATTGCCGTCAGTGTTTTTTCCCCTGCAGAGAGCACGCGCAATGACTGTAATTTTTTTCCTCCCGGGTTTGCACTGATTACGATGTCCGCCTCCAGGGGGTCGGAATCCCCTTCAAGTTGGAGATCCGCTTCTCCCCCTGGGAAAAATTTAATGAATGTCTGCTGGAAGTGTTTCCGGATTTCCTGGAAAATTTCATTAAACTGCGAATTCGCCTGGGTGTCAATTCGCTGAATCGTTTCAAGCAGGTCCTCTTCAGCTTCTAACAGATCGTCCCGTTGCTCTGTAAGGAAATCCAGGCGCTCTTGCTCTTCCTCGTATTCCTCTTTCACTGCAAGATTCACAGGTCCCATCCGGTCAATCCGGGATCGCAAGGATTCTATTTCCTGTGACAATTCTTCAGGCGAAGTCTCTTTCTCGTCATCCATCTGTTCTGGTTTGGCATCAATACCGTAACGATCCCGCATCCGCTCCTTAATTGAACGCTCCTCGCTCTCTAGTTCGCTGATTTGGCGCTCTATGTTCCGGATGCGGTCGTATTGCGATTCGCGCTCCCGGTGCTTTTCCTTGATCCGAGCTTCAACCTCTTCCATCTCGGCCTGTCTCTTCTTGAGTACCCCGTGCTCCTCTTCCCGGCGTTGCTTTAGCTGCCGATACTGCTCTTCCAGTTCCGATAATTTCTCCCGTTCGGATTCCAGCGATTCCTTCCGCTCCTGAATCGTTGTGCGGGCTGCATCGCGCTCCTTCTGGATACTCTCAAATCGATCGGAAATGTCCTGCAGCGTCTCCTTTGAATTGCTTAACCGGATAGAGAGCGTCTTCTGCTCATTCTCAACAGAGGCGACTTCCAGCCGAAGGTCCTGAAGCTTATTATTTTCCGTGGTACGCCGCTCGCTGATTTCCTCCAGATCTTCTTCTGCTTCATCCACGCGCTGTTGTAACTGCTGCCTTCGCTCCTGCAACTCCGTTAACGCCGGCTCAATCTCCTTCAGTGCGCCCTCAATTTCCTGAATCTGTGACTGGAAATCCTCGATGCGCTGGTCATGCTCCTGCCGCTGCTGCTTCGTTCGTTTGATGTCGTAATCCAGTCGCGAAATGGACTGGTCCAGTTCACGGCGCTTGCTGACCTGCTCCTGCTCCGCTGACTCCAGATCGTTCAGGCTGTTTTGGATCGCCTCGTATTCCTCCCGGAGTTTGGACAGTTTGCCCTTAATATCTTCCTGGCCAGAAAGGTTCTTTTCCAGCTCTTCCTGTAATTCATCCAGCGTTTCCTGCCGGCCGACCCGGGAAGAGTATTCCGAGTCAGATTTTCCACCCCGCATAATCGAGGAGCGCTCCAATACTTCACCTGAGCGGGTAACATACCGCCACTTCCCCTGGTCTTCCCCATCTGTGGATACAGATTGGAGTGAATCTGTCAACAGCACATCGCCAAGCAGCAATTGCACCACACCGGAATACTTATCATCATAATCCAGGAAATCGGTCAGCCGGGTTGCCCCGTTATCCGGCGGGTCTGACGGAATAGAAAGGTTTTTCACCATATCCAGCGGTATAACCGATACGCGGCCCCGCTTGCTCCGGGTTACGACGTCGATGGCGCCAAGAGCGGCATCCCGGGTCGTGGCCAACAGATATTCCGCCTGATCACCGAGTGCGTTTTCAACCGCCAACTGGTAATCGTCATCCACTTTCAGAATATCCGCCACCGTTCCAATAATTCCATCAACCTTGGTATGCTCACCGGTGAGGAATTGCACCGCAGAAGAGAATCCTTCCCGGTTTTCGATTAATTCCTGATAAAAATCGATCTTTGAGCGCAGGACATCCTCTGTCGATTCCTTTTTGAGCAGTGATTCCCGCGTTTTATCTATGGATTCCTGAAGCGTTTCCTGTTGGTCACGGAACTCCGCAACGCGTTCTTCTCGATCAACATCCCCGGTTTCCAAGACTTCCAACTCCTGTTGAAGATCACGGAATTTACGCTCTTTTTCGTGTAATTCCTCGCCCAGCGATTCGATGGACTCTCGCAATGAAACAATTTCGCTGTTTGCCCGATCCCGGTTTTCGATGAGCCGCTCACGTTTATTCCGCAGGTCCGCCAGTTCAGTGATAGATTCAATTTTTTCGTCCTGGTACTCATTCAGGGTGTCGCGAATTTCCTGATATTTCCCATCGATCTGTTGATAAACTTCCTGCTGATCGGCATATCGGGACTGGATTTCCCGGAGTTTGGGCTCCATCTCTTCCAGAGATTGATTCAGCTCTTTAATCTGAACTTTCGTCTGCTTTTGACGATCTTCCAGATTAGATTCTTCCTGGCGCAGGCGTTCCAGCGATTTTTCGGCGGCGCTTTTCTGCTCTTCCCAGACGAGGATATTGCGCTGGGAGTTTTGCCGCTGCTCATCGATCTCGCCGAGGTCCTGATCCAACCCCTCAACCCGGGCCTCCTGCTTTTGAATTTTTTGCTTGAGTGATTCCTGCAATGCTTCGTCAATTTCCAGCTGTTCAGCTGAGCTACTCTGAAAATCCTTGCCCTGCTCCAGTTGCTGTTCCAGCGGGTGAATATCCCGCTCGATTTTCCATAATTTGTGCCCGGCCAGATCTATCTCTTTTGTTTTCAGATCGTTCTGATATCGCTGGTACCGCTCGTATTTCCGCATTTGTCGCTTGAGGGAACTGACATTCTTCTCGATTTCATAGAGGATGTCATTGAGCCGGAGCAGATCCTCTTTGGTGGCATCAAGCTTCCGGCGGGCCGCTCTCCGTTCCTGCTTATACTTATTGACACCTGCGGCCTCTTCGAACATGCGGGTGCGCTCATCTTTTGTATCACTCAGGATATCCTCAACCATCTTTAACTCGATAACCGAATAGGCATCTGACCCCATTCCCGTATCGATAAACAGGTTTTGGATATCCTTAAGGCGGCAGACCTTTTTGTTGAGGAGATATTCGCTCTGACCATCCCTGTAAAGTCGCCGGGTAACGACAACATCATTAAACTCAATCGGGAGGATCCCTTTATTATTGTGAATGGTCAGGGAGACTTCGCACATTCCCAATGGCTTCATAGTTTTTGAGCCGTTGAAAATGACTTCCGACATATTATCGCTGCGAAGTACGGTCGTTTTCTGTTCCCCGAGTACCCAGCGAATAGCATCCACCACGTTGGTCTTGCCACAGCCGTTGGGACCAACAATGCCGGTAGTTCCGGGACCGAATTTCAGTTCGGTTTTTTTCGCAAACGACTTAAATCCAAATATTTCCAGCTTTGATATGTACATTGAATACTACTATTCCTCGATTATCAACCCGGCGGCCAGGTGAGTTGCCTTCCGCCAAGTAAGTGCAGATGAATATGTTCCACAGCCTGGCCCCCATGAGCACCATTATTAAACACCAGCCGGTAACCATCCTCACTTATGCCCTCATCGTCAGCGATTTTCCGGGCTAAAAGAATAAGTTCACCCAGCAATTCCTGGTCAGTGTCTTCGGCTTCAGATATCCTGGCAATATGCTTGCGTGGAATGACCAAAATATGGGTCGGTGCCTGTGGATTAATGTCACGAAAGGCGACGGCGTTTTCCTCTTCTAAAACTATATCACTATCAATTTTTCCAGCGGCAATATTGCAAAAAAGACAATCACTCATACTGCCTCCTGTTGTCTTGAATGGTCGGAATCCCAGAGTAGTGCTATTTGACTCATTGCAGTTACGGCCGCCGTTTCGGTTCGGAGCCGTCTTGCACCTAATGATAGAGGCCGAAACTCGTGTGATTCAAAATTATCCAGTTCTTTGTCACTCCAGCCCCCCTCCGGTCCAATAAGAACCGTAATGTGGTGAAAAGTACTATTATCCTGATAATTACTCAACATCGGAAATGATTGATTTTGCCTTGCATAAAATGCACTGTCTGCGGAAAGGGTCTCCAGATATTCGGCTAATTCGACCGGACCTCGTATCGCTGGTAAAACGGCCCGTTCGGATTGCTTCATGGCAGCGATGGCTTTTTTTCTGAGTCGATCCCCACGAAATCCGGATCGTACTACCCGATCGGTGTTTAATGGTTGTATTTCTGCCACCCCCATCTCGGTGGCTTTCTCAACCATCCACTCATATCGTTGATTTTTAATGAGTGCGACGGCAAGGGTAACATGTACTGGGAGTTCATTATCGGGTAACTCAACATCATCTATGGAACATGTAACGGAGTCTTTTTGGATATCAATAATGGTCGAATGGAGAATTCTTCCGGTGCCGTCAACCACCTCAAGTGGATCATCAACTGATTTTCGTAACGCTTTGACTATATGGTCATACTCGCTTCCTGAAATTTGGTATACATCGCCGGGAAGGCCCTGTACCGGCATATAAAACAGTGTACGATCCGGCATGAATACGCTATAATCGTTCCCCGAAGCTGAAGAGCACCATAACACCGCTGTAATTCTGCAGCCCGTCAACTTGTTCCGGAAAGTACATAACCTCATATCCCACAGTTAACGAAAACTGACTGGAGCGGCTGTATACAAAATCAACGCCAGCGCCGGCAAACAGGTTGGCTGTATAGCTGACGGTAGTTTTCTGCCAGCGGGTAATAAAGGAATGGTTGGTGTTATTGCCCGGGTCCAGCGCAATAGAAGGTCCTCCACTCGCAAACAGATACGGCTGCACGTTCTGGGCAATATCATCAGCCCAGATCCGATGCTGAAACCCGGAGCGGAGATTCAAAAACACAATCTTTTTCGAGGGTGGATTGATATAATACCCGGTTCGGTAGTCATAGACTGGAATTTTATTGGATTCCCGGAAAAAAAGCGCGCTGATTTGTACCGGAGTACTCTGCACCCGGTTCCAGCTGTGACGCCAGGTTCCACCAACCGCAATACCCCGGTTGGTCAGCCCCATATCTAGGGAACGTACCTTCCAGAGACTCTGCTGATTCTGGGAATTCATCTGGCTATACCCTTCCAGTGGCAAAAATAGCGCTGCCAAAAGCAGGATCAGACCAAAATGTATTAGTTTATGCTTCATGCTTCCGTAACCAATATTTGCGCATGATAATTTCGCTGCCGGAATTATTGGAGTTGATCTCCACTTCGTCCATCAATTGTCGAATGAAATACAGCCCTCGGCCACTGGGACGGAATATATTTTCCGGCCTGCTGGGATCATCCAGTTTTGAGGGATCGAACCCTGTGCCTTCATCCATAACCACCAGCTCAATCTTTTGATCGGCAATAGTGATGCGGACAGTGACGTACTTATTATAATTCCGCTGATTGCCGTGGATAATAGCGTTGTTCACTGCTTCCAGCAATGCGATTGCAACATCATCGGCAATCTCGCCTGGGATGCTGGCGTCGATGATTTTTTGCTCGGCAGTTTCTATAAGTTCTTGGACATGTTGCGGATCATTTGATATAGCAATTTCTTCTGTCATCTCCACAAATCATGCACCTTACGCTTATTAAGCCTCACCGATTTCAATATAACATGAAAACCCGCGTAACAAAAGCACAAATAGCGGGGTATTCAAGACATAATTATCAGGAAATATTCCGATCCTGACTACCTGTTTTTCAGCAAAAATTCGTATACTATATTCTGCGTAAAATGTGTACTACGGGATTTTAACAATGGAAAACATAAGGGGCCGGGTGTTTATTTTCCTTTAAGATCAGACAGCTTTTGCTTTAACTGCTCCTCTAGATTAATTATGTAACTTGTATTATAGTAGGGAGTTGCAATAAACTCTTTCATCTCGGAAATAGTACTAATTACCTCCTGGATTTTTTGTGTAGTCTCGAGGCTGACCTGGATTAACGTATCCACATTATCCTCTGTCCGTTGCATTTGAGCAATCTGAGCCCGGCCGTTCAGCGGCGTAATGGCATTGTTGATATAGTGCGTCACGGTGGAGATGAGAGTTTTAGCCGAATCAAGTTTTGTGGCCTGCTTGATATAGGTGAGGTCTTTTTCAATAATACTTATGCCGATAATTCCCGAATCATCACGCAGCAAAGTGTATGTTGGCGTTGCGGGGAACGTCTCACCGCTTTTTCTTCGGCGTATAATTTCGTCTTCGTGATATATGCCATTATTTTCTTTGACAAGTTGAAGTACCTCCTCTGTTGTCCTTTTGTGATCTTCCGGATCAACCAAGTCATCGACCTGTTGGCCAAGTGCTTCTTCCCGAGAATATCCGTAAATGCGCTCTGCGCCTATGTTCCAGGTTGTGATTTTGCCTTGTGTGTTAATCGCAAAAATGGCATCTCCGGAGCTATCCACGATACTATCCAAATAATTCTTTGTGGATTGCAGGTCTTCAATCAACCGTCCATTTTGGATTGCTACGGCAGATAACCGCGCGATCACATGAAGAAAATTCACATCGGATTCATCGAAAGCTCCTGTGACCGTCGATTGTGCGTCAAGTACTCCAAGCACTTCCCCATCCAGATGGATTGGTACAGTCATTTCAGACCGTATATCATCCTCGCCAGCCGGAAGAAAATCTTCGTCTTCGAGAACATCCTCGACGTTCTGGCTTTTCATTTCCCGGACAGCTCTGCCAGTAATGCCTTTATTAATATCGAAGGTATAACCAATAAGGTGATTTTGGGAGAAACCTTCTGCTGCAGCAATCTTTAGCTGTGTATCTTCTTTTATCAGTACAGCCACCCGGGAATATTTAAACCGGTGATACAGCTCCTGAACTAATTTTTTCAGTACGGCATTAAGATTCGTTTGGGAGGTAAAAATTTCGCCGGCTTCCACCAGGCTATGGAGCCGCTTGTTCTGCCGTTCCGATTCCAGCAAATTTTGCCGATGCTCCAATCCGATACTGAGAAATTTGGCAATCTTTTGGATCGCCTTCCTGGAGAGATTTTGAGGTGCGGGGTACAGCCAAATCCCCCGGCAGTCATTTCTGTGTATCAATGGAATTGCCTGGATTTCCTTCTGAAATAACTCCTCCAGCGAAACAACGAAATCCTGTTCTGACTCCTTCCAGGACGCCCCATTCTTTATTTTCCCGACTATTTTCGGATCAATTTCGGATGGTAAATTTTCATTCTCCGGAAGTATCAGGCGATAATGCCCCTTTAGGTCCGTCCAATAAATGATTGATTTTCGGAATACTGATTCACCGGTGAGGCTAGAAAGTGCTCCGGGAACGTGCTCAACTGAGTCGTGCAGATCCAGTATGGATGTGACCAAATCTACTTGTGGCGTGAATCCCATATTGTGCGCCCTGGATATTAATTCTTTCCCTGCATCCCAGACTGGTATGTGCTCAGAGCCACCCTCCGGATTCGAACCGGAGACCTGCTCATTACGAGTGAGCTGCTCTGGCCAGCTGAGCTAGGGTGGCTTATTTTATCAAAGCAAGAAAAAGTAATTAGAATTCCTTTGTTTTACAAGAAGAATGGTGAGAAATGGTACAGACCAGAGTTATAGAATGGAGAACGGAGACGGGAGGCAGGAGACCAGCAAAGATGACCCTTCCGTTTGAAGTCCGATGCATTCGGGTTCAAGCGGAGGACTCGATTCAGAACACTTTTTATGTCCGCTTAAAGCCGGATTTGCCGGGACTTTAAGCGGGAACGGCACCATCTTTGGGGAAAGTCACTCTAAGATCCGAACATCCCTGGCGGGACTTTGGTGATTTACCTTGTATTAGATCCCACCAATAGATTAGTGGGCTATTCGCCACGACGAAGCAACCGTCCCTCCGGGACTCATTTTCTTTTTCCCATTTTCCCTTCTCGATACGAGAATGTGCTCTGCTATCGTGAAGCCTGATAAAAGGATACAATCAGAACCAAAACAAACTACGAACAACCAACAACAAAAAAATCGGAGTAAGATTAAGAGTAGGATTAAGAGTAAGAAATAGCTACTTGAACACCCGTCCCGAAGGGATCCCTTTGGGGAACACTCAAACACTGTCTTTCCCTATCCCCCTATACCTTTTTCCACCTAACCCGCTCAAAAACAAAAAGGGAACCCTTTTTACAGGATTCCCTTCGGTAGTGGAGCTGATCGGGATCGAACCGACGACCCCCACGTTGCGAACGTGGTGCTCTCCCAGCTGAGCTACAGCCCCATTTTCAATGACCGCGTCCAATATATGCGGCTATGCAATGCATATCAATATTTAATTGGGGTCCTCGGCCTACTCGAACATCTCCTCCACTTTTGTTATGGTGACATCGTCTGCAGAAATGTCCAACGGGTAGGATTGGATTTTTTCATCCTCTTCATACACGGACTCATCTTTCGGAGTTGAATATTCGATTGGGCTCTGCTCCTCATTAATCAAGGCATCCTTCAACTGCTCTGCATCCGGCACAACCATTGCAATTTTCATGTTTTTATACTGCAGATGTTGCCGAATGGCCTGGTTCACCTCTTCCCTGGTCAATTCTGGTATAATTGTTCGTAAATTTTCTAAGTGGCTGCCGGAGATGCCGTAAAACTCGTCATCCAGGGCATACCCGAGTCGCGCCATTGTCGTGGGCGCGTAGTGCAGAACATATTTGCTGAAGAACTCCTGTGTCAGTTGGAATTGTTCTTCGGTTAATCCGTTTTCCACCAACTGTTCCAGCTCCCGAATAGCCGCACGCAACGCAAAATGCCCGTTTTCGTTCGGTACGGGACGAATCCATATTTCGAACATCTGCTGCCTCAAACTCACATTCTGTGGCGGTTTCGACCGGCTGCCACCGTTGGGATACCGCTCGATGTATGAGTAGTCACCATAGTTTAATCCCCGGGCCTCCCGAATCACCTGGTACAGGTGACTGCTGGAATTCCGGTGCTCGCCAAACCATGAGTTCGCCAGCGCCAGCGCGTACCATTCTCTGCTGCCGCGCAGAATATCTATGGGGAATCCGATACTGATAGCTGTAGCGTTGGCATCTTTCTCCACGAGTATCAGTTCTTTGCCAGTGATTTCATCCGGTGACGGTGTAGCGATTACGTTAGACTTCCCGTCGGGCAGCTGCCCCAGATCATTTTGTAACTTCAACACCAATGACTGGTTGAATCCCCCTCCAATCCCGATGACCACATTATCTTTGGTATAATATTTCTCGTAAAAATCTCTGACATCCTCCACTGTAATACTCTCAATACTCGACACGGTCCCCTCAGGAATGTGACCGTACGGGGTTCCATTATATACAAAGTTATAAAGCGCTGCCTTCCCCAGTTCTTCATCACTGGAATACCGTAGTGTATTTTTCAGATAATTGAGTACGCGGCTCTTCAAACGGTCCAAATCCTCCTTTACAAACGCAGGATTCAAGAGTGCGTCCAGATATAGGTCGTAATACTTATCGAGTTTATCCGAATGCACCCGACCGTAAAAAATCGACTGCTCCACGTGAGTATTCGCGTGATATGAAGCTGCAAGCGGATAAAGCGCTTCTACTATTTCATCATATGAGCGCGATTCCGTGGCTCCTTCCGCCAGCATCATGGAAGTGAGATTGGCCAGCCCTTCTTTGCCGACCGGATCATTTTGGGAGCCGACCTTAAACCACAGCCGAAACGAAATGGTCGGGTCGTTTTCCGCTGGCAGGAGAACCGTTTGTTTATCTGGCACAGGCTGACCTCCGAAACTAGAACTACTGATTCCCGTTAGAAAGATGAATAACGAAGCAAGCATTGTGTAGTATTTCATTGCTGTGCTCCTTTGAGCACCAGCTCGTTTCGGTTTGTTTCTACAAAATAAGTATTCACGACTTCTAAGATATCCCGGGGAGTCACCCGTTCAAGTGCAGAATAATACTCGTTCACTATCTGTACACCTCCCGTTAATGCCACAAATCTGGCGAGATTATGCGCCACGTTCGATGGCGTATCAAGATCCAAGAGGAACTGATATTTCTGCCGGCTTTTTAACTCAGTGAGTTCGGACTCATCCACGAATGTCTCCCGGTACGTGTTTACTGTCGCTAGAATCTGCTCCCGGACATATTCGACATCCTCCTCATCTTTCACCATGCTAAAAATATGGAGCAACCCGGGATCCCGGTTATTGTCGAAACTGGGCGCGACAAACTGAACTTTTTGCTCCTGGAGTACAAGTTGTTTGTAGAGTGTGCTATTCTCGCCAAAAGCCATCTCACCGAACAGGCTGATGGCAGCCATTTCTTTGACGTTTTCCGGAAATGCCGGGCCTTTGTATGCAATGTCGATAATCGGAAGCGTACGACCGCTGTAATCCACCTCGGTGCTCCGTGGTTCTTGCTGCGGCGGCTCATCTTTGATCTTTGGTTTTTCGTATCCGGACTCCCATTCCCCATAATATGTTTTTACCAATGGACTCACCTGCTCGGGACTCACATCTCCCACCACCATCAGCACCACATTTTCCGGCTTGTAATACCGGTTGAAAAAACTCAGGCTATAGTCGTACATGGTCGGCATGGCTTTGATGTCTTCCTCGAATCCGATGGTCGTATGTTGATAAGTATGCTCATCGTACGCCATATCGTAAATCTCTTCGTACAATACCGACCAGGGATTGGTCCGTCCTTTCCGGTATTCCCCGTAGACGGCGCCCGTTTCAGTCTGGAATTCCGCCTCGGAATACTCCAGGTTCTGAAACCGGTCGCTCTCCAGATGAACAACTTTTTCCAGATCGGACGCCGAGAATGTCATGTAGTATAATGTGTAATCATCGGTGGTATATGCGTTCCCGTCGGCGCCGATCTGGGTGACCATCCGGTCATAGACTTCACCGGGAAAATTTTTGGTGCCCCGGAACATCATATGCTCAAAGAGATGAGCAAATCCTGAATGTCCCGGTTCGTATTCGTCCCGACTTCCGGTTCTCACCACACTGAAATAGGACACCAGCCCCGGACTTTCCATGGGAATAACAAAGTATTTTAATCCGTTATCCAGTGTCCGGACTTCATAATCATACGGAAAAATATCCGCTGAAACTGCCTGATTCATACCCACTCCGGTCAATAAAATTCCAAATAATCCAAAGATGCTCACAAGCAACGTACGCATTCAACTCTCCTGTCGATGTTGTATTGTCATACGGAAAATCAGGGATTTCCTGCCCCCTGAGAGCCGGGAAAAAGATACAGGATTCATAAGGAAAATCCAGAACAATTTTACGGTTCCTCCGGATACTTTTCGAGAATTGAGTCCGGTGCGCTGGAAACCAGCAGCAACGCATTTGCCACCGGACGCTCGCCTGTGATGTCAGATGGAGTGTTGACGATCGTATCCCAGATCACCATCGTCGTGGATCCGCCACCATCCAGGTTCAGCGCAGTGTGGGCCCCAAATTGTTTTTTTAGAAACTGTCCGACCTCCTGAAGCGTCATCCCTGCACTGACGTCGCTGCGGCCGTCTACAGTGAACAAAAGCACCTTATTGGTATCCTGGGTTATTGCCACACAAGTTCGCGGGTGGCGTTCTCCGGCGGAAGCAGTCACTCTACCATCCTGTAGAATCATCTCCCCACCGCCGAGTGCTTCGGTGATACCTCCGATTTCCTTGCGAAATCCCAGCGAAATCAAGATCGTATCCCCGTTTTCCACCTGGTTATTCAGGAAAATACTCGCCACATGATGCCCGGACAACACGACACCGTCACGCGGGATTTGCATGTTTCCCTTCCCGATTTCCCGGCCGGTGACGACCGCAGGTACAGGCGAATTCAACTGCCAGTCCTCCAGCGGTTCCAGGGAAATTTCGGTCCCATAGGCATTAGTTTTGGTTGTATTACCGCGATACCGATTATACAAAATCAACTGGTCGGACCCGCGGCCGGCATTCACCCCGCTCAGTCTATATCTGCGCCCATTTGGCGCCTCGATATACCCATCAAAAGTAAGAGTGCCAAGATGAATCCGGTTTTCCAATGTGAGTGCAAAGTAATTCCTATCCGTCGGATTCGTGGCAATTTCACCACGCTGGATATGGAGACTGACCGGCGCCCCATCTCTGGCTAAATCAAAATAGTCACCATTGATAGCAGCAATCACCCGGTGTCCGGCGCTGTCATGATCCGCGGCAATACCAGACGTCATCTGGATCTGGTTGCCATCAAGAGTATCCCTGGCCATAGCAGTTTTAAGGGTGATATATTTGTTCGGCCACTCGATTTCCAACACGTCTATAGTCCACGGTTTCTCCGGGATCGTAAAACTGTGATGAGTGACGCCCGGTGCAACCTCTATGGAAAGGCTGGAAGTCTGTGGAAAGGCAACATTACAGATAAAAAGTAGAAGGAAACCTGGCAGTAAACGTTTCAATTTATCCCCGTAAAAAAATATATCGATCACCCTGAGTCGGGAATTTGAGGGAAGACAACGCCGTTGGCAAGGGAAAAGACGTCAAATTTCGAATCGTGTGGTGGATCGAACCTTTGAAACAACGACGGGACTGATTAATTTTCGGAACTATGAATGACGGATTCCCCTTTCAAAAGCAGCCGCTCCTCGAATTAAAGGACGAAGACAAGATTAATGAAGCCCGCCGGATGAAGCATCCCCACGGCTGGTCTAGGGAAATTCGTCCGTTGCATGATGTGGATACCTTCCTCTCCCCCGAGGTATTGAAGACAAAGCCGCTTTACCTGGAGATCGGATGCGGCCACGGGAACTTTATGGAAAAGCGGGCTTCCGAGGATCCGGACGGTCACTATATCGGCATCGAGAACGTCCACCTGTTTGCAGTCACCGCCGCCGAGCGGATCGAGAAAGCCGGATTGACCAACGTGCTTATCATCAATCAGGATGCAAATGTAGTGCTGGAACAGGTCTTTCCGCCGGAGTCACTGGACAAGATTTTCATCATGTATCCGGATCCCTGGCCCAAGAACCGGCACGAAAAGCGCCGGCTCATCCGGGAAAGCACGTATGAGCGCTATCACGACGTGCTAAAGCCCGGCGGTCTCATCAATATCTGGACGGATGCGCCAAAATGGGTGGAACTCTCTTTTCCGTGGCTTGAAGAATTGCCCGGCGAGATTACAAAAGAGGAAGTTTCCGACGAGATTTCTAAACAACGGACACTGTTCGAGCGAAAGGCCAAGTCCAAGCAGCATCAGATTTTTCATATTACATATACGAAAAGTACGTAGTGCCAAGGCCAATTATATTTATCTGTTGTAGAGACGTGCCATGCAGGCTGTGTGGAAACAGAAAAACAAGGGAAAATTGGGAGTAATCATCGCATTTTCTTTCTAGTAGAGACGTTCCATGAAACGTCTCTACTATTCAACTTGGTGAAGGCCAAAAAAAAATTCATTAAACCATTCTCCGGAGTAAAAATGCCAAAAACCTACGACATCGCAATCATCGGCGGCGGAATAGTTGGAGCCGCAACGGCGAATCAACTAACCTCCCAAACATCAGCCTCGGTAGTCATTCTTGAAGCGGAAGACCACCTGGCGGCGCATCAGACCGGCAATAACAGCGGCGTGGTGCATTCGGGGCTCTACTACAAACCCGGCTCACTCAAAGCGACCACCTGTACCAGCGGGCGCAAGGCGCTATACGAATTTTGTGAGGACTACGATATTCCACATGATCGTTGCGGGAAGGTCGTCGTAGCGACCTCGGAAGAAGAGATCCCCCGCCTGGACGAGCTGGAGCGCCGTGGACGCGCAAACGGTCTGCAGGGAATCAGGCGGCTCTCACCGGAAGAAATCCGGGAGTACGAGCCGCACGTCGCCGGTGTGGATGGTCTGCACGTTCCGGAAACCGGCATCGTCGATTTTTCAAAGGTCACCGAGACATATGCGAAACTGTCACAGGATCGCGGTGCAGAAATCCGGTTAAATTCCGAGGTGACCGGTTTCGCCAAAGATGGTGACGAGTTCGTGCTGGAAACCAAATCCGGTGAAGTTCGGTGTAAAAATCTCATCAACTGCGGTGGACTCCAGTGCGACCGGATCGCCCGGATGTGCGGCGTGGAGCCGGACATCAGGATTGTGCCGTTCCGGGGCGAATATTACGAACTGGTACCGGAATCCCACTCGCTGGTGAACGACCTGATCTATCCGGTGCCCGATCCGGAGTTTCCGTTTCTCGGCGTCCATTTCACCAGAATGGTACACGGCGGTGTTGAGGCCGGGCCGAATGCGGTGCTGGCATTCAAACGGGAAGGCTACAATAAGCTCAGTTTCTCCCTAAAAGATACGCTCTCCACCTTCGGATACGACGGCTTCTGGAAACTGGCGGGACAGTACTGGCAGACCGGCATTGGAGAGTTTTATCGATCCTTTAGTAAGTCGGCATTCGTGAAGGCGCTTCAGAAATTGATTCCGGAAATTCAGGAGTCCGATTTGCGCGCCGGAGACGCCGGCGTCCGCGCCCAGGCGTTGGATAAGGAGGGCAACCTCATCGACGATTTTCATATCCTCCAGGAGCGCGGAATGATTCACGTCCTCAACGCCCCGTCCCCCGCCGCGACTGCCTCTCTGAGTATCGGCCAGCGCATCGCGGATCTGGCGGAGGAGCATTTCGGGTTAAATGAAGGGAATATGGTATAGGGGAAGACAGTATTAGAGTGTTCCCCAAAGGGATCCCTTCGGGACGGGTGTTCAAGTAGCTATTTCTTAATCTTAATCCTACTCTTAATCTTACTCCGATTTTGTTTGTTGTTCGTTGTTCGTAGTTGGTTGTAGTTCTGGTTGTATCCTTTTATCAGGCTTCGCGATAGCAGAGCACATTCTCGTATGGAGAAAGGAGAAGGGAGAAGGGAAAAAGATAATGAGACCCGGAGGGACGATTGCCTTCAGCCCACCAATTTATTGGTGGGTACGTGATACAAGGTAAATCACCAAAGTCCCGCCAGGGACGGCCAAATCTTAGAAGGATTTCTAACCAAAAGTAGTAAGGCTCTCGTTTAATGTCCCGGCAAAGCCGGTTTTAAGCGGGCATACCGAGTATTCGGAGTTGTACCGTCCGCTTGAACCCGATTGCATCGGACTTCAAGCGGACGGTCATTTTGTTTTTTTCCGGTCTCCTGTCTCCGGTCTTCATTGTAGAAACAGCGATTATCCCAAGGGAATCCCTCTGGGAAGATTAGGATTAAGATTAAGAAACGAGAAACGGTAACACATTAACACAGTAACACTCTAACACAGCAACACGGCGTTAACCTACAGTAAACGTCTCCTCCAACACACCATCAATACCAATTGTGATTTCATCATGAGTACGAACCCTGCTCACTCCCGCGGGAGTACCGGTATAAATAAGATCCCCCTCTTCGAGGGTAATTGTCCGTGAGAGAAAGGTAATAATCGTCGGGATATCGAATACCATGTCACTCACGAGCCCGGTTTGCCGGTTCTTCCCGTTGAGTTTGAGCCAGAATTCCGTCTGATTAAATTTATCCTGTGATGGAATCGGCAGGAACTTCGTGATTCCGGCGGAGTGGTCAAATCCCTTGCAAAGCAGCCACGGGAGACCTTTTTCACGTAAATCCGACTGTAACTGCCTGAGCGTAAAATCGATGCCCAGCGCGTATCCATCGATATGATTCCACGCCTCTTCCTTGTTGATGCGCCTGCCGGTTTGGCCTATAAGGAGCACAATCTCCACCTCGTGGTGGACGACGCCCTTTTCGATGGGAAACGTCAAAACCGTATCCGGGCCGACCAGCGCCGACGTTGGCTTGGTGAAGATCACCGGCGCGTCCGGGATCTTGCTCTGCAACTCCTGGATATGCGGGAGATAATTTTTCCCGACGCAATAGATGGTTCCCACATCTCTGGATTCTGGTTCGGACTCTCCGTCTGCGTATTGAACCTGATGACTCATGCCGCCTCCTCTTGACTTGTGGAGATCGGCTGTTCCATGTAGGACGGTATGGTGTTATCGTACCACTCCCGGAAATCTTCGACGCTTACGTCGATCTTGTCATTAAACGAGAATCGCTCGCCACGCACCCGACCAATTGTTGTACACGGCACACTATACTGGGACGCGATGCGTTCGATGGCCAGCAGGTTATCTTCTGAAAGACTCACAACGACCAGGGACTGGTTTTCCGAGAACATTAATTCGTCATCCCGGATTTTCCGGTGGACGTGAACATCGGCACCAAACAGCCGCTCAGGATTGCCAAGACAACACTCGGCGACTGCTACGGCGAGTCCGCCATCGGAAACATCGTGTGCTGAGTGAATAACCTCTTTCTGTATCGCTACCCTGAGCGCTTCCTGGACGCGCTGCTCGAAGTCCAGATCGATATCCGGCGTGTCGGCCACCAGGCTGTCATGCTGAGCCTGGAGATAAGTGCTGCCACCGAGATCGCCCTTCAGCGTCCCCATAATCATAATAAAGTCGTTTTCCCGCTTGAAATACGGCGTCATAATCTTACTCACGTCATCGATGATCCCGACCATCCCGATGACCGGTGTGGGATAGACCGCCGAATCCGGGCTTTCATTATAGAAACTCACGTTTCCGCCGGTGACCGGCGTCTGCAGGATTTCGCAGGCGCTGCCGATGCCGCCGATGGCCTCCTTGAACTGGTAGTAATTCTCCGGATCGTACGGATTGCCGAAGTTCAGGCAGTTGGTGATGGCCACCGGTTTGGCGCCGACGCACGAAACGTTCCGCGCGGACTCGGCCACCGCGATTTTGCCGCCCTTACGGGGATTGAGATACACATATTTGCCGTTCCCGTCCACAGAAATTGCGAGCGCCCGATTTGTATCCTTGATCCGCACGACCGCTGCATCTCCACCAGGGCCAATTACAGTATTGGTACGCACGGTATGATCGTATTGCTCATACACCCATCGCTTACTGGCGATATTCGGGTGCGACATCATGGATTGGAAGACTGCGTTGTAATCCTCCGGCTCATCGTAATCTTCCACAGAGTACTGCGGCAAATCGTCCAGATATTTCGGTCGTTCACTCTCCCGGTGGTACACCGGCGCGCCGCCACCCAACACCAGATCCCACGCGGGGACTTCGCCGGCATCTTTGCTCTTATGGGTTAGGGAAATTTTGCCGGTATCGGTCACCTCGCCAACGATGGCATAATCAATATCCCACTTTTCAAAGATTTTGATGGCTTCGTCCTCGAACCCGTCTTTGATGACCGTCAGCATTCGTTCCTGGGACTCGGAAAGCATGATCTCGTACGGAATCATCCCCTCTTCCCGCTGGTGCACCTTGTCCAGATCCACGTTCATGCCGACGCCTGTTCTGGCGGACATCTCAGAGGTACAGCATGTGATGCCGGCGGCGCCCATATCCTGGATGCCCACCACGTACGGCTTCCGCGCCAGTTCCAGTGTGGCTTCCAGGATCGACTTCTCCGCGAACGGATCGCCCACCTGGACCGCGGGACGACGCTCTTCCGATTCCTCAGTTAATTCTTCGGAAGCAAAGGTGGCGCCGTGAATGCCATCCCTTCCGGTGGCGGATCCGTAAATAATGACGGGATTCCCGACACCGTCCGCAATTGCGCTCATCGTGTACTCCGTCTGAACGATTCCGACGGTCATGGCGTTCACCAGCGGATTACCGGAGTAGTGCTCGTCGAAGACTACTTCCCCGCCCACGGTGGGGACACCGACCGAATTCCCGTAGTCGCCGATGCCTTTTACGACATTCTTGAACAGGTATCTATTCCGCTCCTCTGTTAACGGGCCGAATCGTAGCGAATTCATGGAGGCGATTGGCCGGGCTCCCATGGAGAAGACGTCCCGCAGGATCCCGCCAACGCCGGTGGCCGCCCCCTGGTACGGCTCGATGGCGGACGGATGATTGTGGCTCTCAATCTTGAATGAGACGGCCAATCCGTTTCCGATATCGACCAACCCGGCATTCTCCTCGCCGGCTCCGGCCAGAATGTCCTCACCTTCGCTGGGCAGCTGCTTAATCAGGGCAATCGAATTCTTGTAACTGCAATGCTCGCTCCACATCACCGAAAAAATGCCCAATTCGGTATAGTTCGGCGTCCGGCCGAGTATCTCCAGTATCTTCTCGTACTCCTCCTGGGAAAGGCCGTGTTCCTTCGCTAATTCCAGTGTTACTTCCGGTTCACTCATGCGTATCCTCGTAATCTGATGGTTCGGTTAATTATGCTTAAAATCCCGGCGAATCACCCGATTCGCCCGAAAAAATTTGGTCGACGAATAGCTCGGCACCGCAGAAATCCTGAACACGTATTCCCCTTCTCTGGCATTCTCTGGTATTTCCCAGCGATGGGTAAATCCGCCCTGGGGCACGCGTCGGTCATCCACCAATGTATCGACCTCCGACTTCCCCGGCTGCATGACGGTGATAGTGACATCCGCTCGCTCGGTCAGCTCAAATGAGAGCCGGAGCGTCTCCCCATTTCTGGAAAGATCGGTGGCCAGAATATCGGTTCCGATGAGGTAGTATTGTGCGGCGTAGGATTCGGCAACACAGACCTGTCCGAAGCGCTTCCAGACGGCAATCCCCTGGGGATGCTGAAACTGGTAATCCCCTTTCCCCTCGCTTCCGATGGTGTCGATCAATTTGCCGTGGCGGTCGATTTTGATAATTCTCCCGTTTGCCGCGTCCGTGAGATAATAATTGTTGTAATAATCGGTAGCAATATAACGAAGCGCCGCGTTTTTTTCTTCCGGTTTATAGCCCGATAATTTACGACCTTCAAAATCAGTTATAACCACTTTTTTCCCGTTTTCACAGATGATGCCCAGCCGGGACTGTTTATAGCGCGTCCACTCGTCGTTCCGGTCGTACGACACAATCCCAAGCGGCGTATCAATACTGTCAATAAGCACTTTCCAATGATGGGTAGAGCTGTCCCAGGTCCAGATTTTCGATCCGGCGCTATCACTGACGAACAGGTCTCCTCCGGAAGCAAGCGTAACGTCGAACGGACGAAAGTTTTCTGCATTTGGCCGGGAATCGGAGCGATAAACGAGATTTTTTCCCTCCTCGTTGAACAGATGGGCGATCCGGCCGTTATCTTTGTCTGCCACGTAAACGTCACCGCTGGCGTTGCACGCAATACCCCGGGGATTCTGGAGCGATTCCGGAGTTCCGGGCTCCCCGCGATAGATCTCGATATTCAGGAGCGACGTGTTATAAATAATTTCATTTTTCCCGGCATTCACACCGTAGACGGAGAGTTCGTCGTCATCATCCTCCGTGTCCGGATCGTCTTGACCGCGTAATTTCGTGAGCGCTACTCCTTGTGGATTGTCCACCGACGTGGCTGTCCCCACCGCAAAAAAGAGGTGCGTCCCGGTGGCTTTCCGGAGTGGCGCGTGGGATTTAGTTGGGAATACGAGAGAGGTGGAGTGGTCGCGGTCGTTATTTTGGGCATATATAGAAGAAGCTAAACAAAGTATAAAAATGAGAATCCCGACTTTTGCTCGATTGTAATAAAAAATCATAATTGCAGAGGAATAATAGGTGTGTAAATCAGCACGTTTAGTAGAGACACGCCATGCAGCGTGTGTAAAAACAATAAATCAAGGAAAAATTCGACCGGTTTGTCACTGGTAGAGACACGCCATGGCGTGTTTCTACAATGCTCTTCATAACTATTGAATCGTATCGCCCATGAAATAACGTCATTTAAGATTCCATGTGGTCATTCAAATACTCAACAATATCCATATACTTCTCCACCGCCTCCAGGATCTCCGATTTTTCGATTTTCTCCTCTTGGGTGTGCGCATCGTGGATAGACCCAGGCCCCAGGAGCAGCGGCGTCCCCCAGTTCCCGAGGAACGGGATGTCCGTGCTGAAGGCGACGATTTCGTTTTCGTAGCCCGGAATATTCATCATCTGCTGGGGCTCGCACTGGCTGATCTCTTTGACCGTGCCCTCACCATTCACCGCGTTTCGGACAATCGTCTTCACATTCGCCAAAGATGTTGAAACCCGAAACAGCAGCGATGCCCCGGCCTCGTTGGGGATGACGTTGTACCGGTCGCCTCCGTACAAATTGCTGATATTGACCGTGGTGTCGCCTAATTCCGGATGGGAAGGCAATGTTGTTTCACGCAATCGTTCAAGGATATTCAGCAATTTCTCCACCGCAGAATCACCAAGTTCCGGGTAGGCAGAGTGTGCGGACTTCCCCTCCGCGGTAATTTCAACGATATAAATGCCCTTTTGTCCAGCAACCAGCCGATTTTCGGTCGGTTCGCCAACAATCAAATACTCCACCCCGTCCGGCGGATTTTCATTCTCCACCTTCGCGCCTATGCTGTCGATTTCTTCCCCTACGGTAAACAGGAATCCGATATTGTCCGTACCGGAATGTACCAGCTGAAACGCCGCCCCAATCATGGCAGCAATGACGCCCTTGGTATCGCACGCACCCCGGCCGTAGAGGTAGTCGTCATCCTCGGAGAACTCAACGAACGGCGCCACCGTATCCAGATGGGAGCAGAAGTATATTTCCGGCTCGGCATCTCTAGATGGCTTCGTTAAGAGATTCCAGCGATCGTCGGTTATTTGAGTGCGCTCCGTCTCCCATCCGTGTCCGTCGAAGAACGATTGCAGATACCCGGCAAACGGCGCCTCGTTCTCCGAGATAGATTCGATTCTGATAAAGTCGCGTGCCAGGTCAATGACATCCATAATTCAATAATTTCCTGTAATAGTAATTTCAACAATCATAGGAAAAAAGTACCTGTAGGACGGGAGTTGTGCAAGATTAAAGACAGTGTGAGAGTGTTCGGGTGTTCGAGTGTTCAAGTTGGAAGGCGTGTTAGAGGAATCCAGTTAGTAGTCGCGGCTTTAGCCGCTTTTGATCTTTGTTCGTGGTTCGTTGTTGGTAGTTTACCGGACAGATTCAGTTCTTATAAATTTATCGTTGGATTTTAATCCAATTTGAGATGTTGAATTATTAAATAATTTTAAATTCCGGCTAGACGGTACATGAATAGCCCCGGGTTTTAACCCGGGGATTTAAAGTCCCAATAATGACTAAAGTAAGTAGCCCAATTAATTCAACCGACCACAAACCACACATATCTAACAAAATTGCTAAATCCAACATTTATTATCTCCCATAAACACAATTCCATCCCTCTCAACAGAGACTCCTCCCGGAGCTGTCTCCTACCTCTTCGAAGAGAGGGAGAACAAGTGGGTGAGTTGTGTCAGTAAACGGAATTCGGCAGATATTATGTTTTTCTCACAATAGATAACAAATCACCATACTATCCAGGAATAAAAACCGGGTTTTATTTGACCAGTTAGTAGTCGCGGCTTTAGCCGCTGTTGATCTTTGTTAGTGGTTCGTGGTTCGTTGTTAGTAGTTATAATTTTATTTGTCTCCATTTAATGGGATTTACAAATTAAAGATTTTATCCGATCGGAGAAGAGAGAGGAATGGGAAAGGGGTTTTAGAATGCCAATATGACGCCCACCAAATAGCCCCGTCAGGGGCGGCTGCAGTCAGTCCACCAATTTATTGGTGGGCACAGGAATTACAAGCATTCCACAAGTCCCGGCAGGGACGGCCGGTATTTATCAATATTTTCATTCGTCCCTTGCGGGACTCTTCCATTATTCGAAATATTCGATCCCCGGGATAAATCCCGGGGCTATTCATGTAACGCCCTCCCAAGGTTCAAGATCTTTTTGCCATTCTGCTTACTCCCTTCTCCACCACGGCGTACACGAAAAAAGTCCCACCCTGTAATTGATTCATATAGATAATACAACTTACAACGAACCACTAACAAAAATCAGAGTAAGATTAAGAATCAGGACAACCTGAACACCCGAACACCGGAACACTGTTGTTGCCTTTACTGCTTCACTCCTGGTGTACAATCTCCTCGCCGGTGAGCTGCTCCTTGATCTTCACCGCCAGCGATTCGGAGATGCCCTGCACTTCCTCGATCTCCTTGATGGTGGCTTCCTTCAGCTTCTTCACGCTCCGGAACCGCTTCATCAGGCGCTCCTTACGGATCTTGCCCACGCCTTCGATGTTATCCAGATCCGAGACCACCATAGTCTTGCCTCGGAGTTTCCGGTGATACGCCACCGCAAACCGGTGTGCCTCGTCCCGGATGCGTTGCAGTAAAATGAGTCCCGGCGAGCTCTTGGCGATAAACAGCGGTTCCGAGTGCTGTGGGATGTAGACCTCCTCCAGCCGCTTGGCCAAACCGATGACCGTCACCGGAGGAAATTCCAACTCGTTTAATGTCTCCACCGCGATATTCAGCTGTCCTTTGCCACCGTCGATTAAAACCAAGTCTGGTACCGGAAGTTTTTCCTCCAGCACGCGGCTGTACCGCCTGTTGATAACCTCCCGCATGCTGGCGAAGTCGTCGTTGCCTTTCACGGTCTTAATCTTGAACCGCCGATACTCCCCTTTCCGCGGCTGGCCGTCGATGAAGGTAACCATGGACGCTACGATATTCGTTCCACCGATATGTGAAATGTCGAACGCCTCGATGCGACGTGGCGGCGCTTCCATCTGGAGTTCTTCCTGCAGGGTCGAGACGGTCTTGGGGATGTACTCGGCCTTTTTCTTCTTCTGGAGGGTCAACTCGCCCAGCAGCAGTTTGGCGTTCTTCTCCGCCAGTCCCTGGAGCTTCTTCTTATCGCCAATCTTGGGTTCCTTGAAGTAGACCCGTAGATCCGAACGCTCCGAGAGCCACGTCTCCAGCGGTTCCTGATTTTCCGGGAGCACCGGAAACAGGATTTCCCTGGGGACGAAGTCCACCTTCATGTAGTACTGCTTCACGAAATCCTCAAGGATGGCCGACTCTTCTTTATTTTCCACGCCGGATAGATAAAAGTGCTCCCGTCCGATGAGCTTGCCGTTCCGGAGTCGCAGAACGACCACGGCGCAGTCATCATCCTCCGCCGCCATGGCCAGCACGTCCCTATCTTCAAAATCGCCGGTTTCCACCCGCTGTTTCTTGGCGTAATTCTTCACCGCATTGATTTGGTCTCTGACCCGGGCTGCCTCTTCATATTCAAACTCATCTGCTGCCTGGTTCATCTTGGTTTCCAGGTATTCCACCACCTCATCAGTGCGGCCGTTCAGAAAGTCGATGACCTTGTCGATCATCGCGTTATAGTGCTCCTTGCTCACCAGTCCCTCGCACGGCCCTTCGCACTTCTTGATATGGTAATCCAGGCAGACGGACACCTTGTTCTGCTCGATGGTTTCCTGGTCTATGTGATATCGGCAACTCCGGATGGGAAAGATCTTCTTCACCACCCGCATGGTGGAGCGCAGCGAGGTGACGTCCGTGTACGGCCCGTAATACTTGGAGCCATCTTTGATCACATCCCTGGTGATAAACACCCGCGGATACGGCTCGTCAGTGATCCGGACGTACGGGTACGACTTGTCGTCCTTCAGCCGTACGTTGTACCTCGGACGGTGCTCTTTGACCAGGTTCGCTTCCAGGAGCAGCGATTCAACCTCGGAATCGGTGACAATAAAGTCGATATCCCGGATCTGGTTCACCATGGTCTGGGTCTTCGGGTCGCGCTTGTCAGCCTTCCCGCGAAAGTACGAGCGCACCCGGTTCCGTAACACCTTGGCCTTCCCGATGTACAGGATGACGTCCTTCTTGTCCTTAAAAAGGTATACGCCAGGCGACTTGGGCGCGTTTATCAGTAGCGATTCGATATGTTCCGTCGGTTCAGGCATCAGATATAAAAATTCACTGCTTAAACAATTGTTCCAAAGATGTCATGAGCGGTCGGCTGGTTCACTGAGTTCAATCAACACCCCGTGCGTGCTTTTCGGATGCAGAAACGCGATCTTGTTCCCTCCGGCGCCGAGAGTTGGTTCCTCGTTGATGAGTTCGATTCCGGCGTCTTTCAGGGATTGTAGCATCTCTTCGATATCAGTTACCTCAAAGCAGATGTGGTGAATTCCCTCACCCTTCTTCTCAAGGAATTTCCCCACGGGAGAGTCCGGATCCGTTGGCTCCATCACCTCCAGCTTCGTCTCACCGGGATCGTAGATATCGGTGGTAATTCCCTGCTCCTCCACCGTCTCCCGGGGTTCGATATCGATACCCAGCAGCTCATTGAACATGCGTTTGGCACCTTCAATATCATTGGAGGCAATAGCGATATGATCGATTTTTTTAATCATAATTTAGAGGATAGCACGCTGATGACGCAGATTCGGCAGATAACCGAAGATAAAAACATATCATCTTAATTTGCGGT